>JALOMF010000238.1 GCA_025455635.1 Saprospiraceae bacterium
CTCATCGTGTTGTTTCAAACCTAAGATGTAGCCAATAAGCTCATAATCTCTGTTATTCTCAAGATGGCCATGCCTGACAGTTGAATTATCAGACAAATCATATTTTTCAAGTTTCTCCCGGATTGTCATTTAGATAAAATTGTGAATTACACTCTCGCTTTTTCTAAGGTAAACCCAAACGTAGAACCCACCCCCGGCGTACTGCGCACATTGATGGTCTGCTTGTGCGCCTCCACGATGTGTTTCACGATGGAAAGCCCCAAGCCAGAGCCGCCCTGCTCCCTTGAGCGGCTTTTGTCCACCCGGTAAAAACGGTCGAAAAGCCGCTTGAGGTGCTCCGGCGAAATGCCGATGCCAGAGTCGGCCACTTCCACCAGCACATTGCTGTCCATGTCGTAGAAACTGACCTTGGTCGTGCCGCCGTCCCTGCCGTATTTGAGGGAGTTGTTGACGAGGTTGGTGAGCACCTGCCGGACGTACTCCCGGTCGGCCCTGACCATGATGGACTGGTCGGCACCGGGTTTCAACAGCAAGCGGATATTGCGTTCACGGGCCTTGATTTCGAGGTCGTCGAAGACCTCCTCCGTGAGTATTTTCAGGTCAAATGGCTGTAGGTCGAGTATCATTTCACCCGACTCCAAGCGGGAAATGGACTCCAAGTCCTCGACGATGGTGTTGAGGCGGTCCACGTTTTTGGCAGCCCGCAGCAAGTAGGTTTTGTTGATGGCCTCGTCTTCCAGGCCGCCTTCAATCAGGGTTTCGAGGTAGCCCTGGATATTGAAAATGGGCGTTTTCAGCTCGTGCGAAATATCGCCCAAGAACTTGCGGCGATAGGCTTGCCAAGTGTTGAGCTGCTCTTTTTCCCGCTCCTCGGCGGCGGCCCAAGCTTCCACTTCCTGCTCCACGTCTTCCAGCACGTTGGAAGCCATGCTGGTGTTTTCCAGGCGCTCGTTGGCCGTCAGTTTTTGGCTGTGGATGTTTTTGTAAATGACCTTGATTTTGCGGAGGATGTATTTCCGAAGGAAATAACCGAAAACGAGGTAGGAAAACAGGAAAGTGGCCAATGGCACCACGAACAGGGCAAGTGCGGCGACGCTGGCTTCGTGGAAAAAACTGGCAATCAGCCCGACCACCGCCACCAAAAGCGCCGTGGACATGGCGGCAATGAGCGCAATCCCGTTGGGCGTCGGGTTTTTCAGGTTGACCAGCGTGGGCGGCGGTGCTGGTTTTCCTCCAAATACATGCACGGAGCCGCTCTGCTCCCGCTCCTCAGAACTCGAACCTGTAGCCAATTCCCTTGATGGTTTTGATGAAATCATCGCCCAGTTTTTCCCGCAACTTGCGGATATGCACGTCAATGGTTCGGGTGCCCACAATCACGTCGGCGCCCCATATTTTGTTGTAAATCTCGTCCCGTGTAAAGACCTTGCCCGGCTTGGAGGCCAGCAGGTACAGCAGTTCGAACTCTTGTTTGGCAAGTTCCACCTCGGTGCCTGCCTGTATGACCCTGAACCGCTCCCGGTCAATTACCAAGTCGCCGATAATCGTTTGCTTGGAAGTATCGGCGTCGCCATCGGCGGTTGCGTTCCTGCGCATGAGTGCCTTCACCCGGCTCATCAGCACACGGGGCTTGATGGGCTTGGTGATGTAGTCGTCGCCGCCTACGTCCAAGGCTGCAATTTGCGAATAATCTTCTTCCCTTGCCGTCAAAAAAGCCACCAAAGTGCCGTTGAACTTGGGTTGGCTGCGGATGTGGCGGCATACTTCCACACCGTCCATCTGTGGCATCATGATGTCGAGGATGATGAGGTCGGGCAGGTATTCACCCGCTTTTTTGAGGCCATCTTCCCCATTGTTGGCTGTTTCCACCTCGTAGCCTTCCTTGCGGAGATTGTAGGACAGTATCTCCAAAATATCCGGCTCATCGTCAACTATCAGAATTTTTTTACCTTCCATTGGTGGCTTGTTGTGGAGTGATTGTCGAAATGAATCATGGGTCGTCAATGAATTTGAAGACTTCAAAAGTCATTGAGAATCAACCGAATACAACTGTTTCAAAGGTGCAGTTTTTTAAGACAATCTCCTAAGAAGCCGCAAAATTAGCCCAACAAGCTCGGCAATTCACCTTTTGCAGTATTAACATATTGTAAACTCAGCTTCCTTCGGCAATATCGGTCATTTCTCCAGCCGCTGTTTCTCCACCCGTTCCAACAGTTTTTCATAGACCTCCTGCGCCAAATCAGGGTTACGCTGCATGATGGCCAAGCAGGTATCCAGTGTGGGACGGTCAATGCCATGGATTTCGGCCACCTGCTCGTACAGTTCATCGGCCAAGCTGTCCTTGCTAGTGCCAGCCGGGTGCTGAGCCAAGGCGGCCTCGGCGATGTGAACGTCAAACATCACCTGCTCCAATGTTTCCTGCGGAATGGGCAGCGGCTCCGACTGGTGGGAGATGCAGCTGAACAGACAGGTAGTAATGATGATGGCGATAAGGCTTTTTTGCATTAGAGCTATTTTTCAAACATACGGTTTCAGTACAGTTCCTTCGGGAAAAACACCTCCGCCACCGTTGAGTTTTGCGCCGAAACGGACGGCCAGTTGGCAGCTTCCGACTTGATACAAACGACGCCACAAGTCGGCACGTTGTCAATATAGTTTTTTGAAAACAAATTTGCCACATCGGTGAAGGTGGGGTTGTGGCCAAACAGCATGACCGTTTCCACCGACTCCGGCAGTGTGCCAATCAGTTGCACGATGGTCATGGACATGGCTTCGTAGATTTCGTCCCGAATCCAGAAGTCCTCCGCCGCCACGCCCAGTTCTATTTTGAAATAGGCGGCGGTGGTCAGTGCCCGAATGGCCGGGCTGGACACTATCAAGTCCGGCTGCACCCGCCTGCTATGCATCATTTTCGCCATCATGGGCGCATCTTTCAGGCCACGTTCGTTGAGCGGCCGCTCGATGTCACGCAGTGCCCCGTTGTCCCAACTCGACTTTGCATGTCGTACCAGATAAATCGTTTTCATTCAAGAATTAAGATGATGTGATGATGATTTTCCAATAGTATTGGCCGAAACCTTTGTCCAGCCCCGGCCACTGTGTCGCACAAAAGTATCGTTTGGGGACTAACTTATTCATCAAATCCAAAAAAAAGGCTGACCAGCAGCGCACCAACTGCCAAGCCAAAAACCTACCTTTGCCGCCATGAGCAACGGACGAGTCATACTAACGAAAGAGCGGTTTGCGCTGACCATTGACCGCCTTTGCCATCAATTGATTGAAAACCACGACGATTTCCAGAACTCCTGCCTCATCGGCATCCAGCAGGGCGGCGTGCCACTCGTCAACAGGATCCACCAGCGGCTGCTCGAAATCACGGGCGCTACCAGCATCGAAAACGGCAAGCTCGACATCACTTTTTACCGGGACGATTTCCGTCGGCGGGAGAAGCCCATCCGTGCCAACGTGACGGAAATGGACTTCCTCATCGAAGGCAAAAACGTGGTGCTCATGGACGACGTGCTCTACACGGGCCGCTCGGTGCAGGCCGCCATGTCTGCCCTCGGCGACTTCGGTAGGCCGCACAAAGTGGAACTGCTCACGCTCGTTGACCGCCGTTTCAACCGGGACCTGCCCATCAAGGCCGACTACGCTGGCCTCCGGGTGGACTCCCTCGACGATGCCTACGTGCGGGTGGATTGGCAGGAAGTGGAAGGCGAAGACCAGGTTTTGTTGTTTCCGCAGGGCAACGGCTGACGATAAATGGTGGACGGTTGACGGTGGGACGCCGTAAGTGTCCGTCCACCGTTCACCGTCCACCGTCCACCGATAAAAAATGCAAGCACAACTCAGCACCAAGCACCTTTTGGGTATAAAATACCTTACCGAAGACGACATCCAGCTCATCTTCGAGACGGCGGACGAGTTCAAGGAAGTCATCAACCGCCCCATCAAGAAAGTGCCGTCGCTGCGGGACATCACCGTGGCCAATATGTTCTTCGAGAACAGCACCCGCACCCGCATTTCCTTTGAGTTGGCCGAAAAACGCCTCAGCGCTGATACTGTCAACTTCTCCGCCAGCGCCTCCTCCGTCTCTAAGGGCGAGACCCTGCTCGATACCGTGAACAACGTCCTCTCCATGAAAGTGGACATGATAGTGATGCGACACCCGGCACCGGGCGCTCCGCAATTTTTGGCTCGGAACATCAAGGCAAACATCATCAACGCCGGGGACGGCACCCACGAGCACCCCACCCAGGCCCTGCTCGACGCCTATTCCATCCGGGAGCAGCTTGGCGACTTGTCGGGCAAAAAAATCGCCATCTTCGGCGACATCACCCATTCACGGGTGGCCCTCAGCAATATTTTTTGTTTGCAAAAACTCGGCGCAGAAGTCAAGGTCTGCGGCCCACCTACGCTCATACCCAAGCACCTGCCCGCCCTCGGCGTGGGCGTGGAGCACGACGTGCGCAAGACCCTCGAATGGTGCGACGTGGCCAACGTGCTGCGCATCCAATTGGAGCGGCAGGACATCAAGTACTTCCCCAGCCTGCGGGAATACTCGCTCTATTTCGGCATCAACCGGGAGCTGCTGGACAGCATCGGCAAGAAAATCATCATCATGCACCCCGGCCCCATCAACCGGGGCGTAGAAATCACCTCGGACGTGGCCGATTCGGAGCACAGCATCATTTTGCAACAAGTGGAAAACGGTGTTGCGGTGCGGATGGCGGTGTTGTATTTGTTGGCGGCGAGGAAGTAAGTGTCTTGATGAACGATTTTCTTAAAAAGAATCGTTAACTTGCGTAAAAAATCCACTTCCATCAAAATTCAACAACATGGAAACTGATGTGTTAAAGTCTCGATTCAGCAATGTCCAATTAGAACTCTTGCAATTGTTCACCGAAGATGTACCCAGCGATGAATTGCTTGTCATTAAAGATATTCTGACTTCTTATCGTTTCAGACGGGCTACTGAAGCTGCCAATAAAGTTGCTGCGGAAAAAGGCTGGACAGCCGAGGACTATGAGAAAATGCTGCATTCCCATCAACGGACGCCATATCCTGCATCCAATAAATAGGCTTTGGTAACATGAAAATCGTACTCGATACCAATGTCATTTTGGTCTCCATTTCGGATACTTCTCCGTATCATTGGGTTTGGAAATCCTTGGAAAAAGGGGAGTTTACTTTGTGCGTCACAACAGATATAATGAATGAATACGCTGAAGTAATCGAAAGGCATCTGGGAATCGAGGCAATGGAAACAACCCTACACGCTATCTCCAAGCATAGGTTTGTTGAACTTGTTACCAAATATTACCACTGGAACCTTATCACCAACGACCCGGACGACAACAAATTTGTAGATTGTGCAATTGCCTGCAATGCCGACTTTTTGGTGACAGAGGACAAGCATTTTGGTGTGCTCAAAACGGTTTCATTTCCCAGCGTTAAGGTTCTTGACATTGCTTTATTCAAAAAGGAATTACAGCTACAGATTGACGGATGAACATTTCCCCGCCCCGTTCTCACCTCGGACGTGGCCGATTCGGAGCACAGCATCATTTTGCAACAAGTGGAAAACGGTGTTGCGGTGCGGATGGCGGTGCTGTATTTGTTGGCGGCGAGGAAGTGATGGTATTTCAAATCGCCCAAATACCTATTGATTAGCCTGTTGTTTTTACTGCTCATGCTGTTAAATACAGTCATTCCTTGTACGCTTTTCCCTACCTTTCGCCCATGAAAATCCTCCACACCTCCGACTGGCACCTTGGCCAAAAGTTCATCTCCCGTGACCGGGAGGAGGAGCACCGCCTCGCCTTGGATTGGCTGGTGCAGACCATCGAAAAAGAGCAAGTGGACCTGCTGCTGGTAGCCGGGGACGTGTTCGACATCGGTAGCCCACCGAACTACGCACGGGCGCTGTACTTCAATTTTTTGAAAAAAGTCGTCAGGACGAAATGCCGCCACATCGTCATCACGGGTGGCAACCACGACTCGCCGCAGATGCTCGAAGCACCACGGGAACTGCTGCAATTGCTGGATGTACACGTCGTGGGTGCAGCCTCGGAGCAGGTCGGGGATGAAATTATTGTTTTGAAAAACGAACAGGGCGAGCCGGAGGCCGTAGTGGCCGCTGTGCCGTTCCTGCGTGACCAAGACCTGCGCCGGGCAGCCTCCAGCGATGGTGGCCAAGAGCGCATCGAACGGATAAAGGAGGGCATCTTGGCACATTACGTAGCTGTGGGCGAGGCGGTAGTCACCGATTTTGCGAAGCTAAAAATACCGAAAATCGCAATGGCGCACCTCTGCGTGACCGGGGCCGAGGCCAGCGATAAACAGGACAATATCTACCTCGGCAACGTGGAGAACATACGGGCCGACCAGTTCCCCAGCGTGTTTGGCTATGTGGCCTTGGGGCATATCCATCGGCCCCAAAAGATTGGCGGCCTGAAGCAGGTGCGGTACAGCGGCTCGCTGATTCCGCTCAGTTTCAGCGAGACGAAGGACGAA
>JALOMF010000239.1 GCA_025455635.1 Saprospiraceae bacterium
AGTCCACCGTGGTGTCATTTGGCACATAAACGAAGCTTGGCGACAGGGTATCGGGCGAGCAGCTTGGCGCAACGATGTTCACCGTGGTGTTGCAACTGCTGAAGTTCCCCTCTTGGTCGCCCACCCAAAGCACTATATCGGTATAAGTGCCTACGCTCGTGAATACCAGTTCGGTCATCGTCGGCAGGATGGGGCCAACCTGTGCCTCAAACACGAGGTCGTTGAAGCCCGTGCAATCATCGAAGCTGCCACCGTCCAGCATACCCGCTTGCAGGATGGTCAGGTCGGGGCCGTTCATGCTCAGTTGGAAACTCATCTGGCTCTGGCAAACGGCAGTCGGGGGCAGCACATCGCCAGTGCAGTTGGCAGTGACGATTAAGGTGCCCCAGCAGCTGTTGCCTGTGGGCAAATGCGTGACCTGTACATTATAAGTGCCAGCATCGTTGTAGGTAAAAGTCATGAACGGTGCTGGGGCACCAAACAACGCATGGCCAATCACCATTTGGTCGTAGCAGTAAGGGCCGCCTTCCAGAACGCCCTCAGGGTAAAGCGAGACGGTCTCTTGGTAGCCCACTTCGACCGTCACAAGGTCGTTGCAGACCATCCCCCCCGACGAGAGGCAGGTATCAACCGTCACCGTGGAAAGGCAGGGCGTACCGTTGCCGGCGGCATCCACGGCCCAGTACACGACCTCGGTCTGCCCAAAATCACTGGCAGTAAAAACAAGCGAAGTGGTAGTCGGGGGGGTGGCCGAAGCGGGGGCCAGTTCGATGGTTTGCGTTGGGCTTGGGCAGTTGTCGTAGCTGCCGTCGTTCAAGCTGATGGCTTGCAGGGTGGCTTGGCCGTTGATGAGGTTGAGGCTGTAGTTGCTCAAGCAGGCAGCCACGGGCGGCGTCACGTCGGTAGCGGAGCAGTTCGGGTCCACCGTCAGTGACGACCAGCATTGGCTGTGGTTTCCAGCTTGGTCAACGACCCAGAGCGTGACGACATACTGCCCCACGCCCAGTTCTAACGAAGTGGTAGTAGGAGGTGTAGAGTTGCCTGTGCCCTCCTCGATAAAGAACGATAGCTGCGACTGGCTGGTGCAATTGTCGGAGCTACCTGCGTCAAAGTCCCCAGCATTTATCAAGGCCGTTTGGTTGCCCGTGGCCGATGCTTGGTATATCAGGCCATCTGCGCAGACAGCCACTGGGGGCACGATGTCGGGATTACACTGTGCCGCCGCCTCGTTGCGCAAGCCGAACAGCATCAGGCACAAAAAACTGATTATCAATAACTTATTCATGCTTATGGGTTTCAAATGATGAACAAAATTTTTCATAGCTTTACATAGATTGCGATGGTTTCAGCGGCTGTTTTTTTGAAAAAAAGCTGCCTAATACCGGGTTCGGTTTTTTTCATGCTTTAGGAAAAAAGCTGGGGAAAACAACCGGTTGCCCTCCTCGCACTTCTTTCACGATGCAATAATGCGGCGGGATATGCAGGGCTTCAAAATCAAAAAAAGGAAATTGTAGGGGGGTATTTTGACGAAAACTTGTTTTGGGTGTTTATTTGCAAATAACTTTGCGAAGTACAGGTAGAATAAATTACCGTCAAACGCCGATGCAAAGCACCCATATTTTTCCGTTGATTCAAGCCTTTTCACCGCAAGAGGTGCGGGAAGTGCGCAAATTCCTCCAATCCCCGTACTTCAACACCCGCCTCGACCTGCTTCAAATCTTTGACTTTTTGACCTCGAACAAGTCCGCCACCAAGCACGAAATCTGGGCGCTACTGCACCCCGGCACCCCCTTCGACGACCAAAAGCACCGCCTGCTGGTGAGCTACCTCTACCGCTTGCTGGAGCAGTACCTTTCGCTGAAAGAATTCACCGCCAACGACCTCAACCGCCAACTCCTGCTGGCGCAAAGCTACCGCAAGCGGGGCATGTCGGCGGCCTTCGAGCGCACCCGGCTCTCCCTCGAAAAAACGATGGCCGAGCAGCCGTTGCGGGACGCCCATTTTCACCAAAGCCAGTACCAACTCCAATGGGAAAAATACCATACCGCCACAGCCGAAAACCCTGCCGCACAGCTCCCGCTGGCCGACCTCGCCGGAGCCATTGACGTGTTTTACCTCAGCACCCGCCTTCGGCTTATTTGCTTCGCAATAGCGCAGCAGAGCATCTACCAAGCTGGCAATCAGTCATTTATGGAAAAGGAACTGGTCGAATTGGCGGAGCATGAACGATGGGCCGACCAAACGGCCATCACCATCTACCTGCACTGCTACCGGATGCTCAAACAGCCGGAGGATGAGCCGCATTTTCAGGCGTTCAAGGCCATGCTGCTTGGTGCCAGCGACCGCTTTGGCAAGGAGGAAATATGGGGCCTCTACCTGCTCGCCATCAACTATTGCATCCGCCGGCTGAACGCCGGGCACAAGCGGTTTTTTAGGGAAGTGCTAGACCTCTACAAGTCGGGCCTCGCTACGGGCCACCTCTTTGAGAATGGGGTGCTCAGTCGCTTTACCTACCACAATATCGTGGCCGCTGGCCTACAAACGGGCGACCTCGATTGGGTCTATTTTTTCATTCACGAGTACAAAAACTCGCTGGAGCGTAGCTATCGGGACAGCTCCTTCAGCTTCAGCCTTGCCCGCCTCGAATTTGCCCGCCGCCGCTACGACGCCGTGCTGGAGCTGCTCCAAAGAGCCAATTACCGTGACCCGCTGCTCAACCTCGCCGCCAAGACACTCCTGCTCAAAACCTGGTACGAACTCGGCGAGCACGACCTGCTGCAATCCCACCTCGACGCCATGCGCAACTACATCCACCGCAAGCGGGTCATCGGCTACCACCGTACCAATTACCTGAACATCGTGCGCTTTGCCGACAAGTTGCTGAACATCAATTGGAACAGCAAAAAAGAAATGGAAGCCCTGAAAGACGAGCTGCAAAAAGAGGAAGTGCTCACGGAAAAGGAGTGGCTGCTGGGGCAGGTGCAGCTTTAATCCATTTTTAACGTGCTTTTAATCTGTTCATAATAACTGAGGTCGAATTAACCTGTTTTTACTGCGATGTTCCAAAAGCGGCATCATAGAAAGCGTCGCCAAGCGAACATTTTGCAATCAAGGCTTTACGATTTTCTAACCAAAAAAATGTTCAGATTATGAAAAAGGCAATTAGTTGGTTGGCCTTTGCTGCCATCATCGTATTCCTACTACCTAGCTGCGCCATCATCCGTGAGGGAGAAGTTGGCGTGAAACGGACCCTCGGTACCTACAGGGACAAACCCTTCGACAGCGGCCTGAAATTATACAACCCAATCACCAGTACCATCGTTAAGGTCTCCACGCAGACCGAGAACCTTGAAGTCGGCCTCAGCATCCCTTCCAAAGAGGGCCTCAACATCAGTGCAGAAGTTTCCATCCTATACAATTTGCAAGCCCGTAAAACGCCAGATATCCTGCGCAATATCGGCCTTGACTACGAAGCCAATATCATCGTGCCCGTGTTCCGCTCGGCAGTGGCCGATGTAAGCTCCCGCTTCTATGCCAAGGACATGCACACGGGCGAGCGTGCCCAAATCGAAATGGCCATCCGTGACCAGATGATGGCCCTGCTCAAAGGCAACGGCATCGAAATAGAAGCCGTGCTGCTCAAGAGCATCAAGCTGCCGCCCAGCTTGAGCAAGGCCATCGAAGAGAAGCTGGAATCCGAGCAGAACGCCCTCCGTATGGAATTTGTGCTGCAACAGGAGCGGCAGGAGGCTGAACGCAAGCGCATCCAAGCAGCCGGGGTCAGGGACGCCCAGGTCATCATTGCGGAGGGCCTCAGCCAGCCCATCCTGCAGTTCAAGGCGCTCGAAGCCTTCATGGAGTTGTCCAAGTCGCCCAACACCAAGGTCATCATCACCGACAACAGCGGCACCCCCTTGCTGATGAACCCGGACATGACGGATGGGCCAAGTACCCCCACATCTGGGGTCAAAGTCAATAAATAATCGGCAATCTTATGCCGGGTTTGTGGCGATTTTTTAACTTAAAACAGACAAATAAAACAAGGTAGTGGCAGGGATTATGGGACAATGGGGGTTGGGCAACCAAACTTGTATTGACACTGTAAACATCTGCCACTACCAAAATTACTGGAAGTACCGGACAAGCCGAACACCGGATTAAGAAGTAGGCACAGGTCACTTAATTTCACCTTATATGAGCACTAAATATTTGGTTTTTGCAACAATAATGACAGGGCTTTTCGCTACCGCCTGCAACCAGGTTGCGGAGGAAGTCAAGAAAGAAGCACAAACAGCAGTAGCACAGACCAATGAGAAAGTACAAAAAGTGATTGACGACCTTGGGTTGGTATATGTAGAAGAAGGAGCGCAAAACATCATCACGTATGACGAAGTAAATGCTGCGCAGCAGGCTTGGTGCGATGCATTGGTTAAAATAGGGCAGTTAAAAGAAACTGGTGGTGATTACAAAGCCTACGCTGAACAAGTGCTGTCCGAAGCTTATAATTACGACAACGGTAAAGTATTCTTTAAACCCACACTGGCCTTTGGTGAACAAACATTCCGGAACGATAAAAAAGGGGCGTTGGCTTATTTCATCGGCGGCGACCCGGACTACCCCAACGACAAGGGTTTTGCGCTGACACCGTGGGTAAAGGCCCGCTACGATAACGCTGGCCCCAACAACGAAGGCATTCAGATATATGGCTCCGTGGCCATCACGATGGGCAATGTATGGGTGACAGGCAAGGACGGCAAAGAGGTAATGGTGGACAAAACCTGGGTTTTCAAAAAAGGCAAGGATGGGAAACTCCGGATTATTGTTCATAAATCGGCCCTCCCATTCAGCCCAAATTTAGGATAATGCTCCCGAGTGAGTTCGTGTGGGTAAATAACTATATCTTGTAACCGCCCCCCATTTAAATACGCCGTTTTTAATTCATCATCAGAAAGCGATTTTATTAATCCTTAATTCAAATACAGAGGGTTACAAGATAACGGTTAATTATCCACACGAACTCACGAACATACTTTTTACATAAGCTCGTTTTTTTATTTCCTCATGCTTTACAAAAAGCAGGAAATATGAACAACGCAAGATAAACTGGTCTCGAAATCAATTTATTTAAAAAACGTGCCATTCGCTAAGTTGCGATGTGAAGGCCATAGGCTCCCCCCGCCTATGGCTTTTTTTATTGGCAACGTTCCACCAACTCAACTCATCCGCTTTAGGGAAAACGGCGGATACATCCGTTCGACCTTGCCATAGGAACGGTGTACTAGACAAAGTTCAATTTAGCCAGCTGGTGGCCACACAATCGGCGACCCTCAACGACTTGGGGCATGGCTCCTGCGCTGTGCCCACAAGGTAGAAATTCCCGTGACCAGCAGGCAGCGTACGAGCAGGTATGGCCGGGGCTGGATTTGCGGTGGGCTAGGGTGGGGCGGATTCACGGGCCAGCTCATAAATTGAAAAAAATCAACAGAAATTTTGCGAAATATTTGGAGAAATGCCCAATCGTTTTGATATTTACGCCACAGATTTATGAAAAGCTCGCTTCTATGTCAAAACACAACACGCTCACATTATTCCATCTGCTGTTCCTGCTGCTGGCGATTTCCTGCAAAGAAAATTGCCTCGTATCCGAGCTGGTAGCCGAAACCCAGCTTCCTTCCTTTGCAGGAATACCTACCCAAGGCACCAATTCTGAAGATTTTAGTCCCAACAATTGGAGGGACTGCGGCTTACCCGGCCATGCGCCACCTGGAATACACCCCGGCGAAGGTGAGGGCTTTTTCGGGGTGGCCACTTTGCCTGGTGATGGTGAAACCTACCTCGGTTTGGTTGTCAGGGACTTAGGTTAATGTTATCATTGTGTGCCCAGCCAAGTTTTGAGCATGGTTGACAGGCGTTGATAAACTCTGTTTGACGGTAGTCAAGAACCTCCTCAACCATTATCAACGGGTATCAATCTTTATCAACCAAAACGCTCATTCCCAAAACTTTAGGGCCTGAGCTATATCATTGCAACTTAACAGTTTATTGCACAAATTTGTCGGGCGAAAAGCGCTTTTTTAGCCGAGTTTTCTCCGAACACTTTTTCGTGCTAATGTGTTCATAACTTCAAAGCACCTATAACTTCTTTTAACACGCATTCTCCTTTTTGACAACACTGTATAGTGGGGGTCAATTTGGTATTTTAACTAATTCAAACTCAACAAAAATAGACGCTCATGCAATCTATTACTTACCAAATTTGCGGTCGAAACGTTGTTATTCCCGCCGGGTACACCCACTTAGTGACTATGAAATGCCGAAAAGACTTTTACCACGAGTTTGACATCGAGCCGTGGACTTTTCGGCGCAGGATGAAAGAATACGGAATTGATATCGCTGAGAAAGGAATCCTCAACATTGAAACGGTTTTGAGGGTATATCTCGCCTTGGGTTGGCCCCCGAAAATGTGCCAAAACGGTATGCACTAAATTTTGCCATTTCACAGTCTTCAC
>JALOMF010000240.1 GCA_025455635.1 Saprospiraceae bacterium
AGGTCCCAGTCGAGGCCGGGCGGCACGGGTGCCACTTTGCCGAAGCCGATGGGTTGGCGGTTGTTGGCGTACCAGCCCTTGGCCATATACACCTTGCCGATGGCGCCGCCGTGCAGTTCGTCCATTGCCTGCACCACGTTCGGCCAGGAGCGGCGCTGGTTGCCCATCTGGATGATGCGGCCGTATTTGCGCTCGGCCTCGGCCAACAGTTCGCCCTCACGGGGGTTGTGGCTGCACGGTTTTTCTACGTAAACATGCTTGCCCGCCTTCACCGCTAGGATGGCCGCCGGGGCATGCCAGTGGTCGGGCGTGGCGATGCAGATGGCGTCCAAGTCCTTGATTTCCAGTACTTTACGGATGTCTTTTTCACCCTTGGGCGCACGGCTTTGCAGCTTCGCAAGCTCTGCGATGCCCGTGTCGAGGTAGCCCTGGTCCACATCGCAGAGCCAGGTGACCTCGGTATCGGGCATCTTCGCAAAGTTCTCGGCGAGGGTCAGGCCCCGGCTGCGGATACCCATTACGGCGACGTTTATTTTCTTGGAGGGAAGGCCGTTCGTGAAAAACGGGATGGGCTGGATGGTGGCTGCCACGCTGGCGAGGGTGGCGGTTTTGATGAAAGTGCGGCGGGTGGTTGTCATAGTTATTTTGAATTTTAAAACAGTTCATTAAAGTGCCCGAAAAAGCGTGAAGAGGATAGAGATTTTTGTATGCCCAGCAAAAAATAAAATGGCTATTCACCGCCATTTAGAACAAAGGGGCATGCCATTCTAAATTTTAGTTCAATGGCCAATTCGCCATTCTTGTCAAGGTAGCCGGAATTGATATTGTTGCCAAACTCTTCTTGGATTCCCAAAACCCCACAGGAGAACTTTGGAAAATATTCGGAAAAAAACAGCCCCCTATCTTCGACTCTCCTCCCATTTCGTCGCTGATACTTAAAGTCAATCACGACGCTATTCTGTTCATCTATCACGCCCCATAGATCTCCTTTTCTTGCTACGGCAAGCCCCTCGGAAAATTCCAGCACCTCGTCAAATGGCCTTTGGATGGTTTGTGGCTCGACATAGGAGGTCATGTTGCCTTTTTTATCAATAAAATAGAAATTTCCATCTTTTTTGACTTTTGCCATGCCATCTTTGAAAGGAGAAGCATATTGGAATTGTATAGGGATAGTCAATTCTCCAGCTTCGTTGACGTAGCCATATTGGTTTTTGTCGTTCATGACAGTAAGCATACCTTCACTAAGTACGCCAGTGCTGAATAAATAATCTGAATTAGTATAAAATTGGGGAGGAGTTACAATATTGCCATCCAAGCTCATAAATCCATAGGTTCGCCCCCCAGGAAACCCACTATTAGTGCCAATTAATATCAGCTTATCGGAAACAGGTTTAAACCATCCCCATTCATCCGGTAAATCAATTATTTTATTGCCGTTTATATCTATCAGTATTTTCCCTCCATTTTCGATGTACTTCTTTTTATAAGAGGCTACAGCCATCCCATATTCAAAATTTGAGAGGTGTGCAAATTGGTTGGGCAATATCCATTTCCCTTCCCTGCTCAGAAAGCCCCATTTTCCACCTAGTTTTACTGGGCATCCTTCTTCTCCAAATTGCTTAACCTCTTCAAATTGGCATGGAATTATCAAGTCGCCGGTTTTGTCTATAAACCCCCATTTAGAAGCTTTATTCACAGCCGCAATACCCCTTGAAAACGAATTGGCATAGCCATAAGAAAAATCAGTAATCAGTTTGCCTTGAGCGTTGACAAACCCATATTGGCCATTGAAATGGTTTTTGAAATTATCTGAAACATCAATTTTTGATATTACTTTTTCGACTACTGCAAAACCTTCTTTCCAATCCCAGATATTTTTATTATCAGGCTCTATTACATACTCCCCCTTTAGGTTGATTAACCCCATATAATCCCAATTGGGTTTCACTACGGCCATAGCGATGTTCTCGCAATTCGTTGGCTCCGCTTTTTTCATTTGCTTCATCGCAGGGGCAATCAATTCATTTGAAGCCCTTCCAAATAAAGGAAACAAACTCGCAAAAGCGGTATTTTTCAAAAAAAAGCGGCGGGAATTTGACATGGATTTAGCTGTTAACTATTTAACAATCACCTCGGCACCTCAATCTTCTTCAAAATATCGTCAATCACATCCTTCGTATCAAAGCCCTCCATCTCCCGCTCCGGCGTCAGGATGATGCGGTGGTTCAGCACCGGATAGGCCACGAAACGGATGTCGTCGGGCGTCACGAAGTCCCGGCCACTCATGGCAGCGATGGCCTTCGAGGCTTTTAGAATGGCTAACGAAGCCCGTGGCGAAGCCCCCAAAAACAAGTCGGGATGTTCCCGGGTGTTGTGTACCACGGCGGCGATGTAGTCCAACAATTCTTCCCGGATTTGCACCTGCTCCACCAGTTTGCGGCAGGCCGCAATGCCCATGTCGCTGAAAACGGGCCTAACCTCACCCTTGACCGTCATGTTGAAATCCTCCCGGAAGCGGCGCAGGATGGCCCGCTCTTCGTCCAGCTCCGGGTATTTCACCTTTATTTTGAACATGAAACGGTCGAGCTGCGCCTCCGGCAATTTGTAGGTACCCTCCTGCTCGATGGGGTTCTGCGTGGCCAGCACGAAGAACGGCTGGCGCATCGGGTGGGTGGTGCCGTCCACGGTCACTTGCTGCTCCTCCATCACCTCGAAGAGGGCGGACTGCGTTTTGGCCGGGGCACGGTTTATCTCGTCAATGAGGATGATATTGCTGAAAACGGGGCCAGCGTTGAAGCTGAACTCCGAGGTTTTCATATTGAAAACGGTGGTGCCCACCACGTCGCTCGGCATGAGGTCGGGGGTGAACTGGATACGGCTGAACCCGATGTCCATTGTTTGCGCCAAGAGCTTGGCAGTCAGCGTTTTAGCGATGCCCGGCACGCCTTCAATGAGCACGTGGCCGTTGCAAAACAAAGCCGCCAACATGAGGTCAATCAGCTCGTTTTGGCCGACCACCACTTTGCGAAGCTCGTTTTTCACGGCCCCGACTGCGTGTGTCAGGGGCGAGAGGTCGAGGCGGTTTTGCTGCCAAGCTGGGGTAGTGTCCTGTACTGGCTGAGTCGGCACGAAGTCCGCTTCAGCCAGGGTTTCCGGGGTCGTTTCTTCCGGCTGCTGGGTTGGTTCGAGATGTTCGTCTGTCATTTTTAGAGAATGATGATAGGTGACTAGTGATTCGTGATTGGTGATTGGCCACCCAATCACCAATCACGAATCACTAGTCACCAACTTGTTTCACCAAAAAAAAGCCATCGCTCCCCTGCGGCTGGTACAGCGGCATGAGAATCATGGCATCGGCTGGGCTAAGGATTTCGCCGTGGCGGTCGTGGGCAAGCAGTTCACCTTTCACCACGGGCTGAAAGTTCCGGTAGCCGGGCCGCATTTCAAAATCGTCCCCCGCCTTGATGGAGTGGACTTTGATGAGGTCGGCGATTTTGGGGAGGTTTTTCGAGTATTCCACGAGGATTTCGTCGTGGCGGTTCTCCACGTCATCGGGGTGTACCGCACCGATGCTGCGCATACAGTTGATGATGGCGGCAATGCTGCGGTTCACCGAAAGGGGGTCTTGGTGCTGCCCCGCCTCGAAGGCCGCCGCTGCGATGGGCACCCGGAAGTTTTCGTTGGTGAAATAGTGCAGCGTAGTGCCCCGGATGCCCCGCATCAGCCCCGTGATGACCGGGGCATGTAGGCTGCTGGCAATGCGGATGCTCTCGGCTGAGTCGGTAGCGATTGCGAAAATGCCGCCACTGGCCGAGGTCGTGTGCAGGTCGAGTAGGACGACTTGCGTGGGCTGGCAGTCGGCGATTTCCGCTTCCACGAGTTGCAGGATTTCGAGCAGGTCTTGGTCTTCGGAGTCGAGCTGGGCAGGTTCGGCGCTACGGATTCGCAGCACGTTCTCCGGTGTCCACTGTCGGTTCAAGTCCTTGACAATGAAGCGTTTGCCTTCGGAAAAAGCCCGCCAATTGCCAACCAAGCCCAGCAAGCGGCCCTTGTACTCAAAGTGGGGATTCACCAGTGGCTCCCGGTCGAGCAGGGCAAAAACCGTCTCCAGCGCCTGTACCCCAGCGGGTTCGTTGCCGTGCATCCCAGCCATGCAGAGGAAGAGCGGGCCGGGTTCCGTGCCGATGTGGCGTCCGATGATATGTTTTTGAAAAGTGGAAATGGCTGACAAGTTTGTTTTAAAGAGGGGCAAGATAAGGCTTTGAAAATAATTTTACCAAAACACGCTAGATGGATTGGATACAGATTGAACTGATTGAACAGATTCAAACAGATTTATGCAAAATAATTATCAGTGGAAATCCGTCAAATCAGTTCAATCTGCGTCCCATTGTCGTTCGCCTTCAGCGCTTGGGGGACCAGGAGTCCGAAGGCGGTAGTGTCGGTTAGTATCTCCGTCTCCATATAGTCCTCCACTTGATCTTTTCTTTATATCTTGGCCTTATTGGCCGATTCGTCGTATTTCTCGGCCAGATTTGGCCTACGTCCACGTCCTTGTCCTTCGTGTTGCAGCCATCATTTCTTTTCCTTTCCGTTGTCTTAGATGACTCGCGCGCGGACGGTGCACAGAACGACCGATCTCCGTCTCCGAGTGATGTTGGGGGCGGGCATCTCTTCGACGGCAACCTCGACGAAGGAGATGACTCTGGCGACAGCGTCGGCGACGGTGAGGCTGGTCACGGGGAGGCTCCTGACGACGATGCCAGTGATGGTGACGACTGTGACGGCGACGTGGCCGCCGTTTCGGACGAGTCTGACGACGAGGGCCGGCTGGTGATCGACGAGGATGCTGCCGTCGATTCCGGCTTGCGTGACGGCGCTCGTCCCTTGTTTGCTGCCCCCGACGACTTTCCGTCCGTTCCCCGCGACGCCCCGAGGTCTTCCGTCTCCTCTCCCGTTTCGCGTACCAGCGGTACGTATTCGTCCGATGGAGTAACATTTCTCGGCCAGTTTGAAGCTTATCTTTCCTTCTTTGTTTGATCTGACGTCTGCAGGCTCCGTCTCCGAGGCTTCTTGTCCGGTTCCTCTGTCTCCCCCGGCCGCTGGGAACATCTGCGGTGGCGAGGGGCCGAGCGGTGTTGGTCGTAACCCTTTGATGTGGCTGGCGGCTCGCAAGCTGGCTCCCACCCGTCCAGTCTTCGGCGACAGCGACAGTGACGATGAGTAGACGTGCATTGCGATGTCTTTTGCCTTTTGCGTTACTTGTACGATTGAACCCCTTTTTTTTTTTTTTTCTTTCACTGATTGCCTCGGTACGACTACTGACTCCCTATCGACTACATTCCTAGCATTTGTACGTCTGAAGTTTTAGAGAAATTTTTGGTCATCGTAAAAAAAAGCAAGGGCAATTTTAACGGCATTTTTGGATTTTGAGGCATGTTTTACCTGGAGTTTGGAGAAGGAGTAGTTGTAAGCACCGAGGTGAGGGAAACGCGGAATGTAGCAGTGACAAGGTAGTAGTTGTAAGGAGGGGAGTACGGAGCAGGAACCTTTGTGGAGATGGAGAAAAAGGGGAATTTTTAGGCAAACCTCAGGAAAGAGTTATCTCAAGACGCGAAACCGTTGATCTTACGACTTGGTATGCAATTGATCCGCTCGGGAAACTCGATTTTCGTTGTGCAAAGAAAAGGATCTTCCTCAAGTGAGGTTTCTGACGTTTTCACGAATTTGTACAAGTACTCGCCCCGAGATCTTTCGTCGCCCATTCCCCATTTGATACGGTTATTCGAGAATACTCTAGTTTGTTTTTCTCTCTTTTTTTTTCTTTCTTTTTGTTAGCGTACTACGTTGTCAGTATTCCGTGCTAATCGAAGATGTTCATTGATCGTACTGGTGCGTAGCTATTTTAGTGTAAGAGGGTCCTCATTAGCGACCAGTTAGCTTTACGAGAAAGTCGTGTGGCCTTTTTTTCTTTTGCCATAACACGAGCTGGTGAAATTTGTTCCGCAATTTGCAATCGAACCTGTCGAATCCGAGTGAATGCGATGTTTGCATGTGAACGCGAGAGCTGCAATAAAGGCCAAAAAAATCGTTCCGTGGCCCCGAACATCAGTCGAGTTTACTTCATTCATTCCGGATTGTCGTACGGCGAGGCTTCCTGTACCCTCCCTTTTCAGTCTCGTTTTCACCTGAGTGGTCGAGTATTCTTGTCTTGTTTGGACCGCCCCTCCGCTTGTGGCTCAAAGGTGGGATGTCTTACCCTTCGTTGCATCATTGCGGGCTCCTGGGCGTACTTCTTACCCATTGCGCGAATACGGTAGGGCGGTACCTGCATGGAACTGGGCCAATCCGTCTCTCCTAGCCAACCGCGCTGGTACAGTATGGCGTGTTCCTATTGGTCTGGTGCCGTGGTTACGCTAACGCGTTATGACGAACGGGAACAATAAAAAATGAATTCCGGCGGGGAATATATACAGGACTCGGTGAGCGCGGGC
>JALOMF010000241.1 GCA_025455635.1 Saprospiraceae bacterium
CAATGGTACTTTCACCAGCCAGCCAATTCCAAATAACACGCCTTGGACCTTCACTGTTGATGATATCAACGGGTGTGAACCAGTGGTAATTTCAGGAAATGAGAACTGCAACTGCCTAACCAATGCTGGCATGATGGTGACAAACCAAACCGTCGAAGCATGTGAGGATGTGCCGGTCAGCGTTCTTGAAACGATGAACCCAGTTCTTGACCCAGATGACAGCTTGTTTTACTACCTTCATACAAATGCAGGCCCATCATTGGGGACGGTTCTTGGCATTACTTCAGTTTCGCCGCCTAGTTTTGACTATGACCCAGCCACTATGGATTTGGGCACTACCTATTACATCAGTGCTGTAGCAGGCAATTATGATGGTTCAGGCGGAATTGACCCATTGGATGGATGTCTCGATGTAGCTTCAGGTACCCCGGTAGTTTTCCGTGGCCTACCTACGGCTGCAATTAGTGGCACTGCCTCCATTTGCGAAGGAATGTCAACTCCAGTTACTTTCACAGCCACGGGAGAGGGGCCGTTCACCGTTACTTACAGTGTGAACAATGGCGCTCCGCAAACAGTGCAAGTACCTGTAAGCGGAACGTTTACCCAAAATATTTCACCTGTTGTTTCTCAAACCATCACGTTACTATCGGTTGAAGATGCCAATTGTAGCAACGCTGCAAGCGGCAGTGTGGACATCACAGTGAATCCTAATGTTGATGCAGGCACTGTAATTGATGAGTTTGAATTTTGCCAAGGCGAAAATGTTGTAGTTGATTTCAACACAGCTTTGAGCAATGCGACGGTTGGTGGCACATGGTTTTCTCCATCGGGCGAGATAATTCCTGGCGGCACTTTCAATATCGCAGGTGTCAACCAAGGTACCCATGAATACACCTATTCGGTGCCTGGGATAGCACCTTGTCCAAATGACGAAGCGGTTGTGATGCTGCTCATCAACCCATTACCGACGGCTGATGCTGGTGTAGATGCAGGACTTGACTGCGATGTTTTGGATGCAACACTTGGTGGCACAGGCAATACACCTGGGGTTAGTTTCAGTTGGTCTGGCAATGTGAGCGACCCAACGATAGCCAACCCAACTACCTCAGAATCAGGTACTTACACACTGACGGTAACTACACCAGCAGGTTGTACCGATACTGACCAAGTTACCGTTTCGCAGGATGTTTCAATTCCAGTTGCTGACATTACGGTATCTGACATTAGCTGCTTTGGCAATGAAGACGGGTACATCACCATCAACAATATTACTGGCGGTAATCCACCTTATTTGTGTTCATTCAACGGTGGAGAATTTACCACCCAGAAGAGCTTCAGTGGCTTGAGCCAAGGCGAACAGACCATTGTGATTCAAGACGCATCAGGATGTGAGGCCACACTCAGCTTCATGGTTCAAGAACCGGAGCAAGTAACAGTTGACATCGAAACGAATATCGAAGGCAACCCACCTGTGGTCAACCTGGGTGACCCGATTACCCTCGAAATCGAGACTACTCCAGCTTTTGAAAGCCTTGATACCGTGATTTGGTCGCCAGCAGATTTAATTGAATGTGACACTTGCCAGTCCAATGTCATCTATCCCACACAGCAGACTGTCTTCAAGGTGTACGTGGAAAAAGGAGGTTGCAGCGACGAGGACATCATCACGGTGTTCATCCGCAAAGACCACCCGATTTATGTGCCAAGCGCATTTAGCCCGAATGGTGACTTGACGAATGATCTTTTGCTCGTTTACGGCGGCAAAGAAGTCAAGCAAATTAAGTCGTTTTTGGTGTTCAGCCGATGGGGCGAAACGGTTTACCAGTATTACAATTTCCAGCCAAATGACCCTGCTTTTGGGTGGAATGGCAAGCACCGGGACGAACTTCTCAACCCAGCAGTGTTCAGTTGGTTTGCAGAGGTAGAGTTCATTGATGGTGTCACCGAGATTTTCGAAGGTGATGTCTCATTAATCCGATAATATTTGCTCAAATAATCAGTTTTCACAAACGGCGTTGAACTTCAGCGCCGTTTGTGTTTATACCAGTCGTGGTCCTTAACAGCATAGTATTCGTTACCAATTGCCATTATGAAAAATATTCTTGTTGCTTTCTTGCTCTTGTTTTTCGCTTCGCAAACAACTGCACAAGTTGGTATTATTGGCGGTTTTAAAAATTTTGACCCAAGAGATTGGGAAGACCTTGAACTTGATTTCCTTGAAAAACCTTACCCAATGTCGGGTTTTCACGCTGGACTAGATTATTGGTTTCGTCTGAAAAAACGCAGGATTGAGTTTGCGCCGGAATTGAGCTTCTCGAAATTCAGCTTTGAGAATGAAACAGGCAAGCTGAACCATGCCCAAGCAGCATTATTTTTCAATACGGCATTCTATGTTTTTGACCTGAAAAGTGATTGCAACTGTCCCACTTTTTCTAAAGACGGCAACCTGTTCAGCAAAGGCTTTTTTTTAGAAATTGCGCCTGGCTTTTCCTTGATAAAAAACGAAACTGAACAAGAAAGGGATTTTGAAACCTTTAAAAACGAGGAGTCAAACTTGAGTTTTGGAGGCTCACTGGGCGCAGGGATAGACTTCGGTTTTTCGGATATTTTCACCTTGACACCCATCGCAAGATTTTATCACAACCCAACTTTTAAATGGGGCATACTCAACGAAGAATACTCTCCTACGCAACTCAACCAGCTGTTCATAGGGCTTAGGCTTCGCTTGCATTTCAAAGAAATTGCCAAGTCAAGGTATCGCTGAAAAATTTAATCGGGTAGAGAAGAAATCTTTGCGAAATTTGCCGGAAAGAAGTACGAGAAATCGTTGGATTTTTCAACCAATTACCCATTCGCAAACATGACCGAGCATACCATCGTCCACCTTTCCGACTGCAATATTTATCAGCAAGACAACCTTGTTTTGCAAAATGTCGTCCTCAATATCACGAAGGGCGAGTTTGTTTACCTAATTGGCAAAACTGGCAGTGGCAAGTCCAGCTTGCTGAAAACGCTGTATGCTGCGCTACCCCTAAGTTCAGGCAAAGGCACCGTGGCGGGATTTGACCTAAAGTCCCTAAACCGTCGTACAATCCCACTGTTGAGACGAAAGCTGGGCATCGTTTTTCAAGATTTCAATCTTTTGGACGACCGAAGTGTGGAGGCCAACCTCTACTTTGCCCTGCAAGCTATGGGCTGGTCTGACCACGAAAAAATGATGTCACGAATCAACGAACTGCTGGAAAGGGTAGATTTGAAAGGCAAGAACTCCAAAATGCCGCACACCATCTCTGGCGGCGAACAGCAACGGGTGGTACTGGCAAGGGCGCTGCTCAACCATCCCGCTCTTATCATTGCTGACGAGCCAACTGGAAACCTCGACCCTGAGACATCCGACGAAGTCTTGTTACTGCTGCGCAAATTGGCGCAAGAAAACGATACTGCCGTGTTGTTCGCTACCCACGACTACAGGATTCTGGAAAACTTCCCCGCTAGGATTGTGCGCTGCCACAACGGCAAAGTGTTTGACGAAGAAGATGTGGTCGTTTGACAAGCGTACGCTCGTTTTCATCCAAGAAATCCGCCAATAAGTAGAACTTGAAAGCTTGCTGTCGAATTTGACAATAATTTTGCTACTCATTAAAATCAGAAATCATGTCAAGCAGACCATTACGCACAACGGGCTTCGCCAGATTTTTCTTTATCATGCTTTTGGTGGCTCCTTTGGCATACATCGGGGCCTCCTACTACAACGGTCAGGATGGTATCCAAAATTTGAAAAATCTTTTGGGTATCAACAGTTCAACTGCAAGCGAGCTAAAGGCTGACTCGCCCAAAGCGGAAGGCGATGCCGTACGTGTGAATGAAGCTCCAGCCACCAATCAATCATTGGAGGCTGAAAACAAGCGTTTGAAAGAAGAACTTGAATTCAAAAAAACTCGTAACGAGGAGCTTTACCGTGAAAACGAGGAACTAAAACGCAAACTTGAAAGTGCTGAAAAAGTGCTGGAAGAAGCAAAGAAATAACCTATAAATATTAGCCAATGTTTGGTTTTCTATTCACGGCATTACTCAATGGACTTGCAATCTGGCTGGGTTCAAAATACCTTGACGGGGTAAAAGTCACGGATTTCAGCCGAGCCATCATTATCGGATTGGTCGTGGCCCTACTGAATGCCACCTTGGGTAAAATACTGCATTTCGTCCCTTCACCAGAACGAATGGTCAGCTTCGGGCTTTTCAATTTAGTGATAGATGCCCTGCTTTTGAAAGTAGCCGATTATTTCCTCAAAGGCTTGGAAATCAAAAATTTCTGGTGGGCACTGGCGCTTGCCTTTTTGGTAAGCATAGTCAACGGTCTCGCACACTGGATTTTTTAAAGATTTTGTTCCATAAAAAAAAGCCACTTAGTCATGCTAAGTGGCTTTTTTAGTTTCACAAAACCTTGAAAATCAAAGCTTTGGGCATTTCACCTTGTCTTTTCGAGTAGCTGGATGTACGTAAATCAATGAAAGCTCAAAAGCACCACGGTGGTTGGTGGGAGGAGTCAGTTGG
The DNA here is from genome assembly GCA_025455635.1 of Saprospiraceae bacterium. Taxonomy (GTDB): domain Bacteria; phylum Bacteroidota; class Bacteroidia; order Chitinophagales; family Saprospiraceae; genus UBA6168. The sequence continues at coordinate 4,555 of JALOMF010000241.1, forward strand.
TTGGTGGCCATGTCATAACTTAGCCCCAAGTTCCAGCGGTCCATCTCAAGGATTGCCGAAAAAGTGACAGCAGGGGTGGCCATCCCACCTGCTACGTCCTTCACCAAGTGTCCCCAAAGACCAGCACGGATGGCTACTTCGTTCCAGTCCCTGTTGGTGTACCGCATGTTTGCGCCATATAACGCCAGCATGTTTTCGCCTTGACCAATGATGGCTGCCGCTGGCAGTACGCTCAACTGACGGGTTATTGGCAGTTCGCCTCCGGTGTGTATCACCCATTTCATGTCCATTGATTCAGCTCCACCTGCATCAATGAATGAAACTTTTGGAGCGTTGACATGGCTGAGCGAGCCACCGAAATAGAGGCTTTGGTTGTCGTCAAAAACGGCGTACCAAAGCAGACCAGCGTTGATGTTCAAGAACATGTCGGTTGACTCGTTGATGGACTCGCCATTGGGTAGGTTACGGTCAATTTGTTCGACGCCATTGTCAAATTGGGAGCTGAACCAGAGCGAGCCATAGTCGAGGGTGTGCTGCCCGAAGCCAACTTGAGCACCACCAATCAGGAACTGCTCGGCCTGACTGCCCCTTCCACCGTCCAATTGCTTCATGTAGGAAAGACTGAGGTCGCCAGTCTGGCGGAGGTAGTTGGAACTACCTGCTTGGTCACGCAGCAAAGTGACGCCATAAGCCAAGTAATCCCCACGCCCGATTCTGCTTTTCATGTCAAAGCTGGCGCTCAAAGTTTTGAAGGGCTTGCTGCCCAAAAAGCTGCTCCACTGTTCCCGGTAATTGGCTATTGCTCGCCATTTGCCGGGGTGTACGCCTGTCATGGCAGGGTTCAACTGCAAGGGTGAAGCATAAAACTGAACGAACTGTGGGTCTTGCGCCATCAGATTTATGCTGAAAAAAAGCAGTGCGAGCAGAGTGGTTAGTTTGTTTTTCACTGGATGAAAATTGTTTTTGATGAAAAATAAACTGGTAATTGACCTTGGAAATACCGCCTACCAATTCATCTGACTTCAACCGTGTTATCTAATTAGTGTGGTTTCTCCCCGGAAGTTTTCAGTCATTCCGTCTTCGTACTCAGCTTCCAAATACCAAGCATAAACGCCCGGTGGCATTTCCTTTGACTTGAAAGTGCCGTCCCAGCCACGTGATAATTCATTGATTGGTATATCTACATCCTGAAAAACCAATTCTCCCCATCGGTCGAAAACTTGGAAGAGCTTTATCATCGTACCTGATTTGCCATGCACCACAAGACGGTCGTTTGTCCCACTTTCGTTGGGAGAAAACCCAGTCGGAACCACCACTCTCCTGACTTTCGTTACATGAACTTGAAGGTGGTCTTCTGCTTCGCAACCCATTGAATCAATTGCCAGCACGAAATAGTCATTGGAGTAATCAGGAGTTGACCACAAGGCACTGGAAGTAAGGGTTCCTGTGCAGTCGCTCATGGTATCTTGTTCCAAGGTGCCACAATAAGCGGCATCCCAAGTAAAGAAAACATTTCCTTGTGCATTTTCAATATCGGCCAAAAGCGGTATTCTACTGCCATATTCGACCACATACTCCTCTACGCTCTCGTTCCAAACTAGAATATCAACCGTCAGCTTGGGCGGCTCTTCCACCGTTGCGGGTATCGAGAAAACACAACCATTTATGTCCTTGATATAAACATCGTAGTCGTCAGCTTCGAGCGCAATCAAAGTACTGCTGCCAAAAAACTGCTGTCCATCCAAGCTGTAGGTAAATGGTGGTGTGCCACCAATCGGCGTAATGGAAATTGAGCCATCTCGGTCTCCAAAACAGGATACATTTTTGATGGTTAAATCTGCCCTAACCCGTTGCGGAGCGGAAATAAAGACAGAGTCAAGGTGAATGCACCCATTTGTCGGGGCGTCTGTTTGTCAGGTCCGCCCATGGGTAGA
>JALOMF010000242.1 GCA_025455635.1 Saprospiraceae bacterium
AATTTTGTTCAAGCCTAGAGAAGGGGGGGGAGCTGTGGCGGTGTGTCTAAACCAGCTTTTCCAAATAACTTGCCAATTCCAATTCCCATAGCCCTGCGGCATTTTGTTTGTTGAATATTTCTGCTAAAGTCAAGGATTTTGGCTCGCTGCAACTGCGCAGAAATTATCTTAGCGGCACAGATTGGAAAGTTGCTGCGAACCTTTCAACATCGCTCAATTACCCTCGAATTTCACAAAGAACCTGTTCGGAAAACAAGTGAACCATGAAAATCAGCCTGCTTTCATTCGGCATCGCCAAAGACATCACCGGGCAGCGTTTCCTCGACGTGGAGCTGCCCAGCCCGGCCACCGTCGGCGACTTGCGGTCGGTTTTGGTGAAACAATTCCCAAGGCTTTCCGAGCTGGCCTCGGTGCGCCTCGCCGTGAACAGCGAGTACGCTGACGAATCCGTTTTTTTAAGTGAAAACGACGAGGTAGCGCTCATCCCGCCAGTGAGCGGGGGATGATTCGATTGCGGATTGCGGATTTCGGATTGGGGGCGTGATTCTTGCTCAAGGATTGGAAAGCTTGAAGCGATTTTTAAGCCCGCTTCTTTATCTTTAATAATTAGGAAATTTTTCATGGAAATGCTTGATATTCAACTACTTACTACACCGCTCGACACGCAGGCATGTATCCAGTTCGTCCACGCTGACGATGCGGGCGGCATTGACGTGTTCATCGGCACGGTGCGCAATGCCACCAAAGGGAAGGCTGTGCTGCGCCTTGACTTTGAAGCCTACGAACCCATGGCCATTGCCGAGATGCGCAAAATTGCGGAGCAAGCCCTTGAAAAATTCGGTGCAAAAAAAATCGCCCTGCACCACCGAGTCGGTACGCTCGAAATCGGGGAGGCAGCCGTGGTCATCGCCGTGAGCGCACCGCACCGGGCAGCTGCCTTCGATGCTTGCCGCTACTGCATTGATACCCTGAAAGAGACAGTTCCAATATGGAAAAAAGAGATTTTCGAAGATGGTGAGGTGTGGGTGGCGGCGCATCCCTAGTTGGAAGTTGGCAGTTTGACAGTGGGCAGTTGGCAGTCAGTTCGACAGTTATTTAGTCAGTGCCGAGATGAACGGCAAAAGACTTCAGGACTGACAGACTGCAACCTGACTGCCAACTGCCCACTGTCAAACTGCCAACTTATTTTCTCTCGCAATTTTCACCCGCAACAAAATCACCAGCCCAATCAAAAAGAAGCCGCCCAGCACCAGTACGGCTACCCGCAGGCCACCGGAAATCTGCCCGGTAAGGGCGAAGCTGAAAGAGCCGAGCGCAGTGGCGGCTTTTTCCAAGACATCATAAAAACTGAAGTAAGATGTGGTGTCCTTTGTGCCCGGCGGCAGCAGCTTGGAGTAGGTGGCCCGGCTCTGCGACTGCACTCCACCCATCACCAATCCCACAGCGGCAGCCATGAGGTAGAACTGCACTTTGCCCTCCACAAAATAGCCGAACACACAGACCACCGTCCACAACACCAACATAATCACCAAGCCCGACTTGTTGCCAATGGCATCGGACAATTTTGCGAAGCACCAAGCTCCTACCAAGGCCAATATTTGCAAAAGCAGGATGACTAGAATCAGCTCGCTGGATTCCATTTCCATTTCAGAACTAGCAAACAGGGAAGCCAACGAAATCACCGTCTGCACCCCGGCGCTGTAGAAAAAAAACGAGAGCAGGAAACGCTTGAGGTTCGGCAGTTGCTTGGCCGTGCGCCATACACCAGCGAACTCTTCATAACCTTCTTCCTTGACCAACTTCCAGGTGATGGGCTTCTTGCCATCGGGCGGGAGCCGCCTAAAGGCGTATTGCGCAAAGCCCATCCACCAAAGCCCAACCATTAGGAACGAGAGCCGAACAGCCAGCGTACCATCAGGTGAAAGGCCAAACCAACCGGGATAGGTTATCACTAATAGATTGATTATCAACAAGATAACACTACCGACATAACCCATCATGAAGCCACGGGCACTCACTCGGTTGTAGTTTTCTTCAGTCACGATGTCGGGCAGATAGGAGTTGTAGAAAACGATGGAGCCGCCAAAACCCGCCGTGGCAATCAGAAAACCAAAGATGCCGAGCGAAAGCATGGGGCCTGATTCAAGGTTTTTGCCATCAAAAAAAAACAGCGACATGCAGGCCAGCGAACCGACCGTGGTGAAAAATCGCATGAAAGCCAGCCGCCTACCGCTACTATCCGCAATACCGGAAAGGATGGGCGACACAGCGGCAATGAGCAGGTACGACAAGCCCACAATCAGCGAAAACAGCGTGGTATTGTACATCGAAATGCCCCACGGCGCCACTTCACGTGCCGTGATGGCCTCAAAAAACGCCGGAAAAATGGCCACAGCAATGGTGAGCGAGTAGGCGGAATTGGCCCAGTCGAACATGGCCCAGCCCTTGATTACCTTCGGGTCGTTCAGTTGAAATGCAGGTTTTGTCTCGGTCATTCGATTTTGTTTGGCGAAAGATAATTCGATTTCGGATTTTGGATTTCGGATTTCGGATTGAGCGGCTGCGAACTGGTAAAATCACGTGCTTATTCGCTCATTTTTTATTTGGATTTGATTTTTTAAAAATATTTTGTGGCCTGAAACATTGTTGTCTCGTCTCATTCAAAAACTTATCAGCACGGGTTCCCGGCAAAGCAGGTCTCCAATCCCGCAATCCGCAATCCGAAATCCGCAATGCTCAATATCGCCCTACTCTCCAGAGGCCCCGGCCTTTACTCCACCCAAAGCCTGTTCCGTGCAGCACGCAAAAGGGGGCATTACGTGCGGGTCGTTGACCACGGGCAGTGCCACCTCGTCATCGAAAAGGGCTTGCCACAGGTCATTTACGAAGGCAGCCGGCTGGTGGGCATGGACGCCGTCATCCCCCGCATCGGTGCTTCGGTGACGGACTACGGGGCGGCAGTCATCCGGCAATTTGAACTCATGGACATCTACACCAGCACCCGCTCGGAGGCACTCATCATGGCACGTGACAAGCTGAAATGCCTGCAAATACTCAGCGCAGGTGGCATTGATGTGCCACGAACGGCCATCGCAGGCTCGCCAGAGGCAGTGCCCCGCCTGATTGACCTGCTCGGCGGTGCGCCCATCGTGGTGAAGCTGCTGGAAAGTACGCACGGCGTCGGCGTGGTGCTGGCCGAAAGCCGCAACACCGCCATCTCGGTCGTAGAGGCGTTCACGAAGTTGGGGCAGCCCGTGCTCTTGCAAGAGTTCATCGAGGAGGCCGCCGGGGCCGACATCCGGGCGTTCGTGGTGGGCAAACGGGTGGTGGCTTCCATGCTGCGGCAGGCACAGGAGGGCGAGTTCCGCTCGAACCTGCACCGGGGCGCCACTGCCAACGTGGAACCGCTGACCCCACAGGAGGAAAAAACCGTGCTGGACGCCGCCCGCCTGATGAACCTCGACATCGCCGGGGTGGACATCCTTCGCTCCAAGCGTGGCCCGCTCGTGATGGAAGTGAACGCCTCGCCCGGCCTCGAAGGCATCGAAACTACGACGGGCGTGGACATCGCTGGGGCAATTATCGAGAACTTGGAACGGGGGGTGGAGAAGTTTGTGGGGAGGCGGAAGTGGCAGTGAAAAAAGAGCAAATAATAAATCAAACCTTATGAAAACCAAGTGGCTTATATCCATTGTCTTACTGACACTTTTCTCACTGTATTGGTACAAATGTCAATACGGTTATTACGATGAATACAATGAAGTAAAAGGAGAGTTTGAAAAAATAAAAGGCGTGAAAATCATTAAACTGGGAGTCGGAAACTATGATATTGATTTGGAAGAAATTTACGCTACAATAATGGTTGAAGACAAAATTGAAATTGGATTTGGCTCTTCAATTCATCCTTCAAGTTTTCACGAAGAATCACCAGTAAATATTGACCGTTTTGGAGAATGGGAATTTCAAGAATTCCTTTGTACTGACGCAAAAATAAGCCAAGATGAATGGTGGAAAGGTAGCATTGACTTTGGCAAAAACGGGTCTTTCAACCACCATTCAACCGAGAAAATATCAAATATCAAGGATGCTATTCTCAACTATCAATCAATTGGACTTGTGGTAGCTAAAATCCCTGAGTATCCTGATATAGGAATGATTCAGCACATAGGTGGATTTCCTAAATTCTTTTACAAATTCAAACATACAACTGCAATCAGGCCAGAATTTAAAACAGTAAATTGTGATAGCTTAAAAAAGGTAGCTATACAATGGTAAAACAAAGCCCGCAATTAGAGGAAGTAATCGAAATTTACCGCCCATTAACCCATCAAAAATCAGCTACTTCATTTTGGCACCAAAACCTTATCATTGTGACAACTCACGAACCAGGTTTTTCAATCTTTCACCAACCACTTCGTAATACATGAAAAAACACTTCCTGCACCTGCTATTTCTGCTGGCCACCGCTTCCCTCCTGGCGCAAAACGCAACCCTCAACCTCATCCCACAACCCGTTGAAATTCAACAAGGTACGGGAACATTTGCACTCACCAAGTCCACTACCGTCGGCTACAACAAGCCGGAGGCAAAAGCCGCTGCCGAGATGTTGGCTCGGCACCTCAGCACCCCAACGGGCTATGTCATTTTGGCGAAGGAAGGCAAATCGGCCAGCATCAACCTCAGCCTGAAAGCCACCCCGTACGACAAAATCGGGAAGGAAGGCTACACGCTGGAGGCTACCACGAAGGGCGTCAACATCTCGGCGAACCATGCCGCCGGGCTTTTCTACGGGATGCAGACGCTGCTACAATTATTGCCGAAGGAAATTGAGAGCCTTTCCCCTTTAGGAGGCAGGGGGCCGGGAGGTGGCTGGGCCATCCCCGCCGTGAAAATCACCGACTACCCCCGCTTCGGCTGGCGGGGACTGATGCTCGATGTGAGCCGCCATTTTTTTCCGAAGGAAGACGTCAAAACGTACATTGACGAAATGGCCCGCTACAAGTACAACGTGCTGCACTGGCACTTGACGGATGACAACGGCTGGCGCCTCGAAATCAAAAGCCTCCCAAAACTCACCGAGGTGGGCGCTTGGCGGGTGGAGCGGGCTGGGCATTTCGGGGACCGGGAAGACCCGAAACCCGGCGAAAAGGCAACCTACGGCGGGTTCTACACCCACGAAGACGTGCGGGAAATCATCCAATATGCCGCCGAGCGCAACGTGACCATCGTGCCGGAAATTGATGTGCCCGGCCACAGCATGGCTGCCCTCGCCGCTTATCCCGAACTGAGCTGCACCGACGCTACGGTCTATGTGAACCCCGGCACCCCCTTCTCCGACTGGTGGGGCAACGGCACTTTCAGCATGAAGGTGGAGAACACGCTGAACCCATCCGAGGAAAAAGTCTATGAGTTTTTGGATAAAGTATTCACCGAAGTGGCCATGCTTTTCCCCAATCCGTACATCCATGTGGGCGGCGACGAGTGCTACAAGGGCTTCTGGAAAAACGACCCCGGCTGCCAAGCCTTGATGAAAAAACTAGGCACCCACCACGTCGAGGATTTGCAGGGCTATTTCATGGGGCGCTTGGACAAGATGCTGGCGGCCAAGGGCAAAAAACTGCTCGGCTGGGACGAAATCCTGGAAGGCGGCATCTCGCCGGGCGCTACCGTGATGAGCTGGCGGGGCATGAAGGGCGGCATCGAGGCAGCGGAAATGGGCCACGATGTGGTGATGACGCCCACTACCTTCGCCTATCTCGATTACACGCAAGGCGACCCCACGGTTGACCCACGCATCTACGCTCGGCTCCGCTGCAAGACCAGCTACAACTACGAACCCGTGCCGGATGGTGTGGACGCCAAACACATCCTCGGTGGCCAAGGCAATCTTTGGACGGAGCAAATCCCGAACATGCGCTACGCTTTTTACATGACCTATCCACGTGCCTGGGCGCTGTCGGAGGTGTATTGGTCACAGAAAAAGGACAAGAACTGGGACAAGTTCTCCCAGAAAATGGAGGCCCATTTCCAGCGCTACGACATGGCCCAAAAGCGCTACTCGAAGGCCGTGTACGACCCCATCGTGACCACGAAAAAGGACGGCGACAAGCTGGTGCTGCACATGTCCCCCGAAGTCGCTGGCCTCGACCTCTATTACACGATTGATGATGTAATGCCCGATAATTTCTCGCCAAAATACACCGCCCCGGTCGCACTCCCCCCTGGCCCCATCACGCTGCGGGTGCAGGCTTACCGGGATGGGCAGCCGATTGGCCACTTGATTACGTTGACGAGGGGGCAGTTGGAGGCGAGGGTTGATTGGTAGGAATGGGGTTGCATAATATTGAGGAGGTAATTTCGACTTACCTCCTCATTACTTTTTAATAATTGTAATCAATGTCAAAAAAATATACCTATAAATTATTAGACGAAACAAAATTCCTTAACGAATTCGGC
>JALOMF010000243.1 GCA_025455635.1 Saprospiraceae bacterium
ACCAACTGCATTGATGGACTCCCAAAAAACGCCCTCTGAGGTCGAAGCATCCCCGATGGTGCAAAAGCAGATTTCGTTGCCAGAATTGGAGAACTGGGTGCCGGTTGCCAATTCTGGGCTTTCCCGGTATTTTTTTGACGCTAAGGCAAGCCCAACGGCCCTGGCCATTTGACCGCCTGTGCTGGATATGTCAGATGAGATATTGAACAATGCGTTTTGGTCAAGCCATTCGCCGTTTTCATCAATGATTGGAGTCCCGAAGTGGCTGTTCATCTGCCTGCCGCCCGACCAAGGGTCGTTCTCGGTGTCAGCGTACAGCTGTGCAAAAAAGTCCTCGACGGTAGCGATGCCCAAGGCGAACATGAAAGTTTGGTCACGGTAATAACCTGAACGCCAGTCTCCTTTTCTGAAGGCCCTGGCCATGGCTACTTGTGGCACTTCTTTTCCATCGCCAACGATGCCGAACTTCGCCTTGCCGCCCAGTACCTCCTTGCGTCCAAGGATGCTGACTTCCCTGCTAACGCAGCAAATCCAGTAGTCACGCAGCACCTCTGTTTTGTATTTCTCTTCGATGCTCGCAGTCTTTTTTGTGGTGATGATGTCAGAAATTGGTGATTCTATCATGCTTGCAAATAATTGGTTGAATACTTGGCTAGGTTGTAAAATATGTTGGAAAAATGGTCGAAAATCAACGGGGTTAACAAAACAATATTCCAACTAAGGCTTCATTTTCGCCGCAAAATTATTGAAAAATTTGCAATCCAAGGTGTGCTATTTAGGGCAATTGCACCACTGTTTGTTAATGGGCCGAAGATTGGATTAACAAGTCGTTAACCGCCAAAAAAGGCAACAACTGTTTCATCGTAAGGTTTCATGGCCTACTTTTGTACCGTCAATTAGACATCAACAAACTAAACTAATATTCTGATGAAAAATCTTCTTTCAATTTTCGCATTCTTGGCATTCTTTGCCACTGCTTCTTACGCACAGCCACAGATGAAATTCGAAACAACCGAAATCAACTACGGTGATATCATGCAGGGCAAACAGAGTGACCCAGAAGCTGTTCGCAACTTCAAATTCACGAACACAGGCAACGAGCCGCTTATCATCAGCAACGCCAAAGGTAGCTGCGGCTGCACGGTTCCAAGCTATCCTAAAGACCCAATCCTCCCTGGCAAATCTGCCAATATCGAGGTACGTTACGATATCAACCGCCTTGGCCCATTCCAAAAGACGGTAACTATCACAACCAACGAAGCTAACCCAACCCACACGCTTCAAATCAAAGGCAAAATCAACCCTAAGCCTTCTGAAGAAAGTGTTCCAGCTAGCTCTGGCAGCGGGTTCGGTGGCTAATTCCACCTGTTTTATCGCAAGTGAAAGCCCAAGGATGCTAGATATCCTTGGGCTTTTCTATTTTCACGCCTTAATTTAGACAAAACAGCGATGTTCCTACAAATTGCGAAGCAGGGCGAAAACGCTTGGTGGCGGTACTTGGCGACCATCGTCGTTGTGGTTTTTGGGTTGGCTCTGTTCCAAATGCCGTTCAAGCTTTACTTGAATGCCAATGGTTTCAGCGACAGCGACATCAACGACATGGTGGCCAATATGAACTTTGAAGCTGCCGGGATTGGACCAAATTTGGCCTTGTTCAACATGCTGATTGGTTTCGTTGGAGGGGTAGTGGGGCTTTGGTTCGGTGTGGTTTTTTTTCACAAGAAAAAATTCAGGTGGCTCATTACGCCTTTTCAGCGGATAAACTGGGGCAAAATAGGCTTCAGTTTTGCCTTGTGGATGGCGCTTGGCATACTCATGGAGCTGGTGTTTTATGCTAAAAATCCTGAAAATTATTCCTTGAATTTCCAGCCTGACAAATTCCCTGGCTTGGTCTTGGTCAGCTTGCTGGTTTTCCCTTTTCAGACTTCGTTTGAGGAATTGATATTCAGGGGTTACATGATGCAAGGGGTTAGCCTGATTTCTAGGTTTCGCTGGATTCCCTTGCTGCTGACCAGCGTTTGCTTTGGCCTGATGCACATGATGAACGAAGAAGTGAGTGCTTTCGGCGTCGGTCTTACCATGACTTATTATATCGGCACCGGTTTGTTTCTGGGTATCATCACATTGATGGACGATAGTTTGGAACTTGCGCTAGGTATTCACGCAGCAACCAATATTTACGCCTCATTATTCGTTACTTTTGGAGCTTCGTCGCTGAAAACTGCGGCGTTGTTTGAAATGAAAACGGTGGACATGGGCGAAATGCTCGTGGCATTTTTTGCAACAGCCATCATTTTTATGTTGATTGTTGCAAAAAAATACAACTGGGCCAACTGGGCAGAAAGGTGCCTTGGCCGAGTTTCCAAGCCGCAAACCGACGAGGTTTGACGTTTGGAGAATAATCTGATTTTTTCACCCAACTTTTTTTTACCATGAAACGTCTGATTTTCATTTTTGGCCTGCTTGCCCTCGTCGTGCTTTCAAATAGTTGCAAGGACGACGACGCAGAGTTCAGCGACTGCTGGCAAGAGCCTAAGAAAACACAGCTGAAATTCACGTTACTTGAAGGCCCTGACATCAGCCTGCCTTCAAAAGTTTCCATCTTTTTCAAAGTGACCGACGAAAACAACAACCCCGTTGGCTATTTGACCGAAGACGACTTCATTATCTACGAAAAAGGCGTCAATGACAGCTGCCCCCGCAAAATCTCCGAGTTCGAGGCGGAGCGCAAGATTTCGGGAAGGGAGCAAGTCTTCAACCACAGCACGTTGCTGGTGCTTGACTTGAGCGGCTCTGTGCTGCAGCAGTCACTCCAGCAAGTGAAGGATGCCGCCAACGCCTTTGTGGACCAAATCGTGCCACCACTTCCTGACCCCTCCATTTCGATGGGCATCTACTGGTTTGATGGCGAGGATGTTCTGCACGAATTGGAGCCTGTGACTACCAGCCTAGTTGATTTGAAAAATGCAATCAACGGCATCTCGCCCAACATCAGCACTGACAATTCGACCGACCTTTACGGCGCCGTGATTAAAGTTGATTCTAAAGCAGATAGCATTTTGGCACTTTACAAAGCTGCCGATGTCACCTCGGCTACTTCCATCGTTTTGTTCACCGACGGCGAAGACCGTGCAAACCGTTACCCAAAGCAAAGCGCTTATGATGTGGTGGCGCAGTCGCCAAAAGAAATTTCATGGTTCACGCTCGGTGTGGGCAATGAAATCAACGCCATTGATTTGCAAAAAATCGGCAGGAATGGCTTCTTTCAGGCAGCTTCCATTTCCAAGCTGACGGAGGTGTTCAAGCAGATAGCCAATGTGGTCAACAACGAGGCCAACAGCTACTACTTCTTCGAATATTGCAGTCCAATCCGCAGTGGAGACAAAAACGGGCTTATCATTGAGGCCAATATTGTTGATGACAACGAAATTGGTTTCCTGCAAACGGTTTTTGATGCGACCGGATTTACCGGAGGCTGCCAGCTTTGATGTTCCGACTAAGCTAGTCAGCCCAACAAAAAAAGCCGACTGCGAACACCTCGCAGTCGGCTTTTTTTTGCCTTCAATGGTACCTCACTCAATTAATTTGAAAGAATCAAGGAAGCGATTGCCATCGGTGTTCAGGCTTTTTTCTTTCCAAGCAATGGTTTGGATGGAGTAAAAACGGTTGCATACGAGATATGCCCGGTTCTTGATGATTGCCTTGCCATCAAGGTAGTCAATGCGCCACTGCTTACCCGGATGGGTGTCCAATTTTATATCGGAAGAATAAGCAAGCGTGCCGTCAACACTTTCTACGGCAGCTTCGATGGTCGCTTGAAAAAACTCTTCGGTCAAACCTGTGGAATCGGCAAAAACAACGTTGCTGGGATAATCACAGTAGCTGACCATGTAGAAGAGGTTCTCCGCTTCGGCACTTTCGCTTTGAAGGAATGAGGTATGATAAACCAATTGGCCGATTTCAGTTTTTATCGTATCGGTTTTTTGGGTGAAATTACCCGGTAAAAATACCTTGAACCGCCCGTCCAGGTCGGTGTGCTCCTGCCAAGCGTTTTGTGCGAAAACGCAAGTGGCGAGCAAAAAAAGGAGTTTACTCATTTTGATTTGAAGGTTTGAAACATGGAGTAAAGTGCATTGGTTTTGGCACAAGGTTGTTTCACTGTCAATCTGTTTCTCAGCGAACTACCAATATTTTCCCTTCAAAAACATGCCCCATTTCGTCCAACAAAACCAATTGATAAAAGCCAGGAACTTGGCCGGTTAAATCTACTTCATAGCTGCCATTGGAAGTTTTACATCCAGTTTTGAAAAAAACGAGTTGCCCCAAATGGTTGAAGACCTTCGTTTCAAAGTCGGAAGAAACATCCGATGGAAATGCCAACCTCGCTATTCCAGCTGTCGGGTTTGGATGGATGAAGACTGAACCATCGCCAGTATTTTCATGCAAGCCTAAAACCAAGTCCACCTCGACCCACTGTGTGGTTTCGCAGAGGTTGGAGTCGGTGACCGTAAGTCCATAAACCCCAGCGGCCAGGCCAGTCTGTACTGGTGAGCCTGACCCATTGGTCCAGTTGTAGCTATAAGGCGGTGTGCCTCCCAAAACTGTGGCACTTACCCCACCATTGGGAGGGTTCATTTGGGTTTGGTTGGTAGCAGAAAGGTCAAGAAAGAGTAACGGAGGCGTTCCGATTGTGAAATTAGCAGTGTAAGGACAGCCTTGGCTGTCAAAAATGGTGAGCACATAATTGCCCGCAGGGGCATCAGTCAGGTCTTCTTCTCCTGAAATATTGTTCCAATTCACCGTATAGTTTGGGGTGCCTCCCTCGATTTCAATATCAATGGAGCCGTCGCTTGCCCCAAAACAGGTAACATCTAAAATATCCAATGTCTCTACAGTGACCGGGCCATCGGGGCCGATTATCGTGAAGGAGTCAATTAATTGGCAGCCATTTGCATCGGTGGTGGTCACAGAATAGGTTCCGATAGGTAGGTTTGTGATACTCGGCGTAAAAGCACCATTGCTCCAGCTGAATTCATAAAGTAGCTCTCCACCTTGGTAATTGGGTATGATTTGGCCATCATTTTGCCCAAAACAACCCACGTTGTTAATTTGAACACCACTGAGTTGAAACGAAGTTTCAGGCTCAGTGACTTCGGTTGAAGCCGAACCTGTGCAGCCCAATTGGTCGGTAACAGTGACAGAATAATCGCCCGCCATCAAATTTTCAATGGTTTGGCTGTTGCTAGGCAATATGTTCCCCTGCGCATCTTCCCAGTGGTAAGCGTAAGGTGAAAGCCCCCCGGTTACTGAAACAGGAATTGAGCCATCGCTACCGTATTTACAGCTTACATTTTCAATTGCGTTTGAATTGAAGGTAGGTGTGACAGCACTAAATGTCACAATTTCTAGTATTGGTGAAACGGCTGTGCAGCCCCCGTTGTCAGTGACCGTGACTTGGTACTGGCCGATTGGTAAATCAATGTTTGAAATAGCAGCATCACTTGCTAGGCCAGCGAGTCCATTGCTCCAATTGAATTGGAACGGGCCAATGCCACCTTGGATACTGACGTTCAAAACGCCCGACGAGTCGCCGAAGCAAATGGTATCCGAGCTTGCGCTTGCCGGTTGGAGTGAAATTGAAGCGTAGGATTCTGGTACTTTCAAGGACATGAATTCCAAGGTGCAGCCAGCCGCATCGGTTATCGTGACGTGATAGTCACCGGGAAGCGGGTCGGTCAGGCAATCGGTTGTGGCACCAGTGTCCCATACAAAATCGTAGGGAGCCAAACCGCCACTGACCATGACGCAAATTTCATCCACTTGCACGGTCTGGCAATTGCTGCTGGGGGCAACAAGGCTGGAGCTAGGCACCAGCGGGCTTGGCGAAACAACAACCAAGTTGTGGAGCATGCTTGTGCAGCCGTGGTCGTCCGTGACTACAACACTATAATTCCCTTCGGGGATGCTGGACAAATCCTCGGTCGTGGAGCCGTTTGACCACATGAACCGATAGGGCATTGTGCCACCCCGCACGCTGATGTCAATGGCGCCTTCCCTGCCGTTGTGGCAAACGATGCCTTCAATATTTTCGAGCGTAACCTCCAGCACGTCTGGTTCTGTGAGCGGAATGATGTCCAATGTATTAGCGCAGCCCAGGGCGTCGGTCACAGTAGCCGCATGGTTTTGTGCCAATAGTCCAGGATTGACCAATCCAATATTCCCGTTGCTCCAAACCACTTCATAGGGTGCGGTGCCCCCTGCAACGGTGATGGCCAACTGTCCGGTTTGTCCATGACAAAGCGGCGGAAATGCTTCAAATCCAAGCACCAATTCCTGAATAGAATCAATGACGACGGTGCTTGTAGCTTGGCAGCCGTTGCCGTCCGTAGCTGTCACGGTGTAGGTGCCGTAGGAAAGCATGCAAAGTTGCGACCCAGAATCGTCGGTG
>JALOMF010000244.1 GCA_025455635.1 Saprospiraceae bacterium
TTTACGGTGAGCCTGACGCCCAAGAGGTCGGCATCGGCTCCCACCAGATGCCCGATGGCCACATCTACATGGTCGGCAACGTGCAGTCGCCCACGACCGTCGGCTACGACGTGCTTTTGCTCAAAATCAACCCAGCGGGCGAGGTGGTCTGGGAGCGCAGTTTTGATGAAGGGGAAAGCGAGTTTGCCCAAGATTTCATTTTCAAAAACGGCAAATTCATCATCGTCGGGGAGCGCAACCTCACCGATGGTTTCAACAAAAACGCCTTCGTGCTTCAGGTGGACACGGCAGGTAACAAGCTGGAATTCAACGAGTACGGCTCCCCGGTAAAAACCGAGATGTTCCAGGGCGTAGCCGCAACCGAGCAAGGCTTCATCGTTTGTGGCTTCATCACCGCTGAAAACGGTACGGGCAACGATGTTTTCGTCCGCCATTTCGCCGACCTGTTGTTTGAAAGCTGGGAGACCACCTTCGGCTCGCCGCTCAACGACGCAGGCATTTCGGTGGCCCAAATGCCCGATGGCAACTTCGTGCTTTGCGGCGACCGGGTGCAGTCCTCTGGTATCTACAATGCTTTCGTGGCGGTGCTCGATGTACGGGGCGACGTGCTCCACGACACGGTCATTGAGTCGCCCTACAACGGCGGCAGCAAGAACCTCGTCACCACCACCGACGGGCATGTGCTGGTGGTCGGTGAAATGGCCACGCCGACCAGCACTTCCTTCGATATTTTCCTGACAAAACTGACCCCTCAGGCCGAGCTGCTGTGGACCAACTACGTGCCCAGCACCGATGCCTCCGACGCCGGATTTGGCCTCTGCCAGGTCAACGACGGCAGCTTTTTCATCACGGGCTACAGCTTCAACGAGGCTGACGCAAACTCTGACATCGTTGCCATTTCTGTGGATTCGGAGGGCGGCGAGGTGGCCCGCAAGTACTTCGGCGGCCCCAGCCTCGACATCGGCTACGACGTGGTGCCCAGCCAGTCGGGCGGGCTACTGCTCACTGGCAAAACAACCCAAGCTGGGCAGCAGGACGCCATCTTGGTCCATGATTTTTTGCCGCTGGCAACGGTCGTGGAACACGAAAAAGCGATGACGGAGCAGTTGTTCATTCACCCCAATCCGGTAGTGCCGGGCGAGGCCCTCCATTTGCCGCAGGCGTGGCAGAATGCCGAATGGAAGTTGGTGGATGTCATGGGGAGGGTCATAGCGTGTGGTGTTGATGGCCAGCAGGTTGTGACCTTTGGGCTGCCATGTGGGGCTTATTTTTTGAGCGTAAATAAGCATGGAAAAATGGCAGTAGGCAGGTTTTGTGTTTTATGAAAAAAGCCCTGACCTAGCGCTTCGACTAGTCAGGGCTTTTCAGCTTTTTGTTCCAAAGTTAATCTGGGATTTGCTCCTGCAAGCCTGCGTTCATGCTTCCGGTAGCAGCGATAGACTGTAAAAAGACATTAGAACGGTCATTGCTTGGGCCAAGGTAAACCGCATACCCGTCCATATTGGTATCCGCTGTAAAATATCCTTCCGCCATGAAATTGACATTGAAAGCCTCGTTGCCAGTGGCATAAAGCACGGTCGTGAAAAGCGTTAAAAAGTCATTGCCTGGGCCTTGTTGGATAACCTTTTTGTCATGGTTTGAATCGCCCAGCCAAAGCGCCATTTTCCCACCAATATTTGTGCTGCCGTTGGTTCCCCATAGTTCGAGGCTTTCGCTGGAGAAATTAATTTGCGTAGCGGTTGCATTTAGTTGTATTGCAGCGGCGGTCATCACGCCGAGGTGGTTCCGATGCCTCACAGATACGTGGTATTTGCCCTTTTTCACAAACGTGAAATGCACAGGCGACAGGCCGTCGGTGTCCACCACGTCGCCGTCACGCTGGAGCAGGACAGCCTTGGTAGCCACAGGTGTGCCGATAGAACTAGGCTTGCGAAGCTCCAGTACCACCCAATCCACGATGGCGTTGTCGCCGGTTACCTGAAATACGGCAGGGTTCACGGTTTCGCCCCCTCCCTCGCCAAAGTGCTGGAACCCTTGCAGGCCGGAATAAGGCTCGGTGGTGGGCAGCAGCCCTTTTTCCCGAAGGGCATCCCGCATAAGGCCGTTCGGTGCGAGCGGCCCGGAAAGGAGGACTTTTGCGCTGACCCGCACCCCGTTGTTTGCGTCAAGGTTGAGCGAGGTGGCGAACAGCACTGCCAATGCTAGGCATGTTTTGTGTAAATAGTTGATTTTCATGATGTTGTGAATATTGGGGGGAGTGCTTTGATTTGTATGCTAAGGATGGATTGGCTTGGTCTTGGCCACGACTAAGGCAGCTCCTCCACCAAGCGGCAGTCCTTGTCCACTTGTGGGCAATTGTAGCGCCAGAAGAAAACGATGTCGAAGGCCAGCAGGGCGCCATCGGATGTGGGGCCTTGGTACTTCACTTGGCCATCCATGTTTATATCGCCCTCCAAGTAGCCGCTGAGGATGAAGTTGTAATTGGCATCCACGTTGTCGGAAGCGTGCAGCACGTTGAAGAAGATATAATCTTTGTCGCTGCTGTCACCCTCGGCACGCACCTCGCCGTCTTGGTTGGCATCACCAGCGAAGAGGGCCATTTTGTCGGAGATTTGAAGCATAGGATGGCTGCCGTGGTAGCTGGCCTTGGGGTCTGTGAAGTCCACCAAGCTAGGCGTAGCGCTGAGTTCGTAGGATTTCATCGCCATCACGCCGAGGTGGTTGCGGTGCCTCACGGCCACCAGGTAGCTGCCTGCCTCGATACCGGGAAAGCTGACGGGCGACTTGCCGTCCACGTCCACCACGTCGCCATCCCGCTGGAGCAGGGCCGAGCGGGTGGCCAGCACGATTTTTTGCAGCTCGGGATGGCGCAGCTCTACGAAGACCCAGTCCACTATCGCATCTTGGCCAGTCACTTCGAGCACATCGGGGCTTTTGATGGCTTCTTGGCCGCCCATTTCACCAAAATGGCTGTATTTTTCAAAAGCCGAATAAGGCTCTTTCAAGGGTATCAATTTGGCTGCACGGAGGTCGTCACGCATGAGTCCTGTGTGCGGTTTCACGCCCAAAAGCGCACCTTGGAGGTACATTTTAAGGTTGATTTTTATGCCATCTACCTGTGAAACGGCGGTGGCATACGAAGCAGGTAGTAATGCAGTACAAGACAGGGCCGAGGCAATCAATAAGTTCCTGAATTTCATGGAAATAGTTTTTATTTCAACTGGAAAATATTGCAGAACGGCACAAAACATTGGGGTTCATGGCAAATACCGTTGTGCAGCTAGGGTGCTGTGGAGGGAGGATTGTTTGAAAATTTAGCGGTTTGCCCTGCGAATTGTTGTTTGTAATGCAAAAAAGGGAAGAAAAGTAAGTGCGGATGAATTTTAACAAAGACCGTACCCAAATGCGTTTGCTCCTAATTTGATGCAGCTTGAACCTGTATTTTTGTTGTTTGTAAACTTGTGATTTAACGCACTTGGTCAGTTCATCCTAAAAATGAAGCCCAAGACGGATTGGCCGTCTTGGGCTTGATTTAAGTGAATATATTCCAGTCCAAGTGTTCAACGTACCACCAGCTTGCCAGCCGCCGTGGTGCCGTTCCCATTTTCTACCCTGAAAAAGTACACACCGGCTCCTAGGCCGGTGCGCTGCACGAGCGCCTTGTTTTGGGTAAATGGCTGCCGAGCCACCTCCCTGCCGTTCGTGTCAACGATGATTAGCGTATTTTCGCCGGACTGCAATTTTTCCACTTCGAAAATGGCCCAATCACCCATCGGGTTTGGCGTTATTTTGACCGCCATTGCTGCCTCATTAGTCTCCACTGAGCCGCTCAAGACCTGCACCCACGGTTCCCGCACCTTGTGGAAAGTGGTGTTGGTGATGACCGGGGCGTTGAAGTCGAAGTAGATGCCCGCCGTGTTCTCGATGAGCGTACCGGGCTGGTTGTCAGCCTTTTGTGCGATGTGGAACTGCACGAAGCCGTGCGAGAGCGCCTCGTTCACGTTGCTGTCCGGCAGCAGGATGTCGTCGAAGATGAAGGCCAGCACGCCCTGCCCGCTCAACTCCATCCGGTAGGGGTGGCTACTGGCGCCGGGCCGGATGGTGGCGGGGTCGAGGAAGGCCGTGAGCGTGTCAATGATGACCACCCGGAATGCCGTGTCGGTGCCCGTGTTCTGGAACCGGATGAGGTAGTCGAGGTCGGTGCGCTCGTCAATGAGGTGCTCCTCCGTCCAGCCCGTGGGGAAGCCCTGCTTGTCGTTGGGGTCGTAGGCGGCGATGACGGGGCGGCAGTCAATGTCGAGCCAAGGCTGGCCGTCGTTGAGGGGGAACTGGTTGAAGGTGTTGGGGTTTACGTTGCCCACGCATCCTTCCACTACGGCCGTGGCGATGGGGTTGCCGAAGATGGGTGGCAGGTTGGGGTCTTGCGCTGCGACGAGGTGGTAGGTGGCGCCTTCTTGTGCCTCCTCGCTGAAGGTAACCTCCTCATTTTCAGCCAATTGGAACTGGTCAATGCGCAGGATGATATTGTCCTCGACGACGATGTACTCGAAGGGCTGGCCCATGTCGTCGCCGATGTTCTTGATATTGAAGGCCACAGAATCGCCCGTGCAAACCGCCGATGCCTCGATGATGGGGCCGTCGAAGGGGTCGTCGCCGCAATAGTCGTGGGGGAAGATTTGGGCCTCGGAGCAGAGGGTTTGGCCGAAGAGCGTGGTGTCGCAGAGCATCTGGAAATTGAGCCGGAAGCTGCCACATTCGTTCACTGCCACCGTGCCTATGTCAAAGGTCAGCACTTGACCATTTTGCGAAAGCAAAGGTGCGGTGGCGTTGGTGAACTGCAGGTGGGGGTCCAGCGTGACTTCGACCGTGGCGTTTTCGGCGGGGATGGTGCCGTTGTTGCAGTATTGGACGGTGTAGTGGCCGGGGAAGCAGAGGCGGAGGAAGGGGGTGGAGATGTCCACCTGCATAAGCGAGCAGCTATCGAAAGGTTGAATCGGATGGTCAATAATCAAAGTGTCAGGAATCGGGCCAATAGATACGGGTTGCGTATTCTGGCAAGGCTCCCAATACCCGAATGGAAACAAAGACAAATTATAATCTCCCGATGGAACATTAAATTTATAATGTCCTTCATTATCGGATGCTGTGTAAATCGTGTCAGTTGCACTCGTCAAATTCAAAAAAACACCTTTCAAGGGCAGTTCGTTGCCATTCTTAGTGCAGTCCAATTCAAAATCTCTAAATACTTGCCCTTCAATAAAATATGAATAAATATTCCCACACGTATCGGAATTAATTAACACAAAATCCCTTCCGTTAGGATTTTGGTATGCATCAACCCCCGCACTAGTCAACAATCTATCGCCAGTTATCAAAACGTCAAAAATTCTAGACGAAAAAGGATTATTATCGCCAATTCTCATGCTACTTTTCTTTAACACATCTCCCTGAGAATCTAATATCACAAGTTTAGAATTTCGATATACAAATGAACTTACATCAACCTGAATCCTATCAATAGCCACCACAAGAATATTGCCCGAAGGCAATTTCACTATTTTATTGACATTGAAAATATCGGTATCTGAATATGGCTCCGATACCCAATTTATATTCCCATCAAAATCAAAACTAATTATTTTTAAGGGGCTATTTTGGGTAGAGTCTCTACCTGAAACGACAATTTGCTCATCTTGGGTCAAGGTCATAGTTGCATTGAAATCCTCGACAATAACATCATTATAATCCGTGCGCAACCAAAGAATTTCACCTTCTGGGCTCAACCTGAAGGCCATTAAATGGTTAACGTTTTGCTCTTGATTTATGCCCAAACAAAAGAAGTCTCCATTTGCAAGTTCAACGAAATCAACCATGAAAACCTTTTGCAGTGAAGTATTTTCAAACAAATCTTTCCTCCAAAGCAAATTCCCGTTTGAATCATACTTTACCATGTAAATAGTTCTCTCAAACAAGCTAATTATCCTGTCGTAAAAAAAAGCTACATCACCTCCCACGGTTTCTTCAAAATATTTCCAGGGCGAAAAAAGTCCAATAACATATTCCTCCGCACGTTCCCAAACTATTTCACCTTCGAAATTAAACTTTATCACCTTTACAGCAGGGACGCCATTGATTATTGTATCATGTGTAAAGCCGACAAAACCGTCTCCTACAACATTGGCACTCAGCATTTCATAGGCTAATGGCTTGCTCCATGCGACATTCCCCAACGAATCGGTCTTTACCAATTTTGAATTGCGTATCAGCAAAATAGAATCATCAACTATGTGAATTTTATGCAACCAATCATCAATGGAAGGTGTCAAACTAGAATCATAAGTCTGAACCCAGCCTTGAGCCAACACCCAGTTAGATAAAAAAATAGCAGCGCAAAAAGTAAAGACCAGTTTCAAAGTTTTCATCTCA
>JALOMF010000245.1 GCA_025455635.1 Saprospiraceae bacterium
TACAAACTGGAGAACGGCAAATGGGTTTGGGTCGAGAAATTCTGGAACGAAGTCATGGATGAAGCGCCGAGGCCAGAACCCGTGCTGGATGCCAGGGGCGGGCAAGATGTTTTTGGGAAAGAGAAAAGGAAAAAGAAGAAAAAGGGGTAAATACCTGATAATCAAATCATTGCGAAGTAAAAACCAATAAAAAAAGCGAAGCCGGAATACCAGCTTCGCTTTTTTTGCAAAGTGAAAGGCGATTAGAGTAGCTTCTTCAGCGTCTCTTCCACCTGCTCGCCACGGAGTCCAGTGGCAGCAATGCGGCCTTCCTTGTCAATCATGAAGGTACGTGGGATACTGCTGACACCATAAAGTTTGGCAGGAGCACACTCCCATTTTTTCAGGTCGCTGACGTGGGTATTCCAAATCAAGCCGTCTTTTGCAATGGCGTCCTTCCATTTTTTGCTTTCGTTTGCGAGTGCCTCCTTGATTCTAGCTTGGTCGCCGCCCATCATCTGCTCGGTGCGGGAGTCAATGCCATCCAATGAAACGCTGAACACGGTGAAACCCTTGTCCTTGTAGTTGTTGTAAACATTGACCACGTTTGGGTTTTCCATGCGGCAGGGGCGGCACCAGCTTGCCCAAAAATCGAGCAAAACTACCTTGCCTTTCAGGTCGGCCAGCGAGTACTGCTTGCCATCTGGGCTAGGCAATTTGATGTCTGGCGCTGGTTGGCGTTCAGCTTCTTCGTAAAAAGTAAAGCCATTGCCGCCAGCTGGTTGCTTGACTTGTTGAAGTGAAACCAAGTAGGAATCGTAATCTTTTGCGTATTCAGAACCGGGAAAAGCAGCTTCCAATTTCGCTTTGGCTTTTTTATGGGTATCCATGAATGCAGGATTGCCACCAAAAGCCTGAATTGCTACCAAAACACCAGCCATCGGGTTGGGTGCATTTTCCACAAAAGCTTGGATATCAGTAGGTTGCGCCTGCTGTGCCACCAGTTTTTGCATCATGTCACGGTAGCTGATGCAGCTTTCGCAACCTTTGATTTCGTATTGAAAACGGTTGAGGTTGCCAAGGTCGCCCGACACTTCGAGGCTGCTTTCCTTGCCATCCAGCACCAAGAAAATCTGTTGCTCCCCGATGCGCAAGCGGTAAATGCCCGCATCCTGTTTGGTCGGAATTTCCAAGTTGAACTTGCCACTGGCATCGGCATCTGCCTTGCTTACCACAAGGTTGGGACTGGCAGGGTTCAGGCCAACTTTGTCGAAGTAAACCTGCATGCTGCCCGCATTGGTGATGGTGCCCGAAATGCCAAGGCCATCTCCGCCTCCGATTGAGCCGCCGCCTTCCTTGCAGCCAAACGAAAAGGCTGCTATTGCGAGTAAAATGAACGCTAAGTTTTTCATGCTCAAGAAAGATTTATGATTGTTTGATTGATGAGATTGTTGGAATTGTTTGATTGCTGGATTGTTGGAATTGTTTGATTGTTGAGATTGCCAGAGTAACATTTGACAGGTTGTCGTGATACGAGCAACAATCAAACAATCAAACAATCCAACAATCACCCAAATTTCTCGCCCAACGTGTTGTCAAAAATGGCCTTCCATTCTGAAACACTTCCGAAATTTTCGTTATCTATCATTGCGCTGTTTCCAAAAACTTCGCCAAGTTTGGTGAAGGAAACATTTTGGTTAACGAGATAGTTTTGGAACTCGTCGTCCCTGCTGGCAGGCAGCGTGACGACCACCCGGCTTTGGCTCTCGCCGAACAAGAAACAGTCCTTGCGGAAGGTATCCACCGTCTCGATATTGAAGCCCAATCCACTGGCGATGGCACTTTCCATCAAGTTGGTGAACAGGCCGCCGTCGGATACGTCGTGGACAGAGCAAAGCCAGTTTTTACGGATGAGCTGGCGCACCAGTTGCTGCATTTCGAACGCTTCGTGCAGGTCAAATTGGGGAGCGGGTGAATATTTTATGCCCAAAACATTGCGAAGGTACTCGCTGCTGTTGAGGTCGTTGTGGACATTGCCGAGCATGTAGATGGCGTCCCCCTCGTTTTTGAACCCAAGCGTCATCAGGTGCGACTGCTCCTCCAAAATGCCCAACATGCCGATGGTCGGCGTCGGGAACACAGGCTCGGTCTTGCTGCCAACTTGGCTTTGGTTGTAAAAGCTGACGTTGCCGCCGGTGACGGGGGTATTGAACTTGCGGCAAGCCTCGCCCATGCCCTTGATGGCGTTCACGAACTGGTAGTAAACTTCCGGGTTGTACGGGTTGCCAAAATTCAGGCAATTGGTAATGGCAACGGGTACGCCGCCTGTGCAGGTGATGTTGCTGGCAGCTTCGGCCACGGCTATCATCGCACCCACGTAAGGGTCGGCATGTACGTAAGCGGAGTTGCAATCCACCGTTACCACTAGCGATTTCTTCGAGCCTTTGATGCGCACGACGGAGGCATCGGATGGCGCATTGGTGCTTTGGTTATTGGTGCGCACCATGCTGTCGTACTGCTCATACACCCAGCGTTTGCTCACGAGGTTGGGCAGTGAAAACAACTTGCGGGCTGCCGCTTTGATGTCGTCGGCATGGTCCACTTTGCTCAGTCGGAACTTGCTCACTTCGGCCATGTAAGCTGGCTTGGTGAACTCCCGGTCGTAAACCGGTGCGCCGCCGCCCAGCACGAGCGTCTCGGCTTCTACTTCGGCCACTTTTTCACCTTCGTAAAAATATTCGAGCATGCCCGTATCGGTCACTTCGCCAATTTGCACACATTCCAAGTCCCATTTCTCGAAGACATCGTAGAGTGGCTGCTCCTCGCCTTTTTTACCCACAATCAACATGCGCTCCTGGCTCTCGGAAAGCAGAATTTCCCAAGCGTGCATGTTCGCTTGGCGGGTCGGCACCTTGCTGAGGTCAATGCGCATGCCCGTGCCCGACTTGGCGCTCATTTCAGAAGTGGAACAAGTGATGCCCGCTGCGCCCATGTCCTGCATACCCACGACTGCCCCCGTTTTGATGGCTTCGAGGCTGGCTTCGAGCAGCAGTTTTTCCTGAAATGGGTCGCCGACCTGAACGGCTGGCAGGTCTTCATGGCTCTCTTCGTGGAGGTCGGCGGAAGCGAAGGTAGCGCCGTGAATACCGTCCTTGCCAGTGCGGCTGCCCACGATGAAGACGGGGTTGCCCGGCCCATCGGCGCAGGCAGAGACGGTCTCCCCTACCCGCACGATGCCCACCGACATGGCGTTCACCAATATATTCTGGTTGTAGCAATCATCGAAAAACACCTCGCCGCCCACGGTTGGCACCCCGAAACTGTTGCCGTAGTCGCCGATGCCCTTCACCACGCCCCGCACGAGGCCCTTCATGTGGTTGGTATCGGGGTTGCCGAAGCGGAGGGAGTTCAGCGCTGCGATGGGTCGGGCGCCCATCGTGAAAATGTCACGGTGGATGCCGCCTACGCCCGTGGCTGCACCTTGGTAAGGCTCAATGGCGCTGGGGTGGTTGTGCGACTCGATTTTGAAGGCGCAGGCAATGCCGTCGCCGATGTCCACGAGGCCGGCGTTTTCTTCGCCAGCGCCCACGAGCAGGCGCTTGCCTTCACGGGGCAGGGTTTTCAGCCATTTGATGGAGTTCTTGTAGGAACAATGCTCCGACCACATGACTGAGTAGATACTCAGCTCCACGAAATTGGGCGTGCGGCCCAGGTTTTGCTTGATTTTTTCAAACTCGGCGGCGGTAATGCCGAGCTTGGCGGCGGTTTTCTCCGTAATTTCTGGTTCGGTGATTTGCATGAATAATGAGTGGTTAACCCCTGCCCCTTTTTTCAAAATGGTTCAGAAACTTCGCCAGTTCCGAAACCATTTTACCCAAAAATTTACGCTTTGGCAAATTTTCCATCAGGCGTTGGGCGCAAGAAGGCGCAAAGATAGCAATGCACACAGCAGAGAATGAACGTTTGATGGAATATTAGTCGGTTAAAAATTTCGCTTTTTTGGCTAAATTGGTGTGCTGTCGAAATAAATCGGCGTTTAATCCAAGTAAAAAGCGATTCCTTCGTTAACGAAAGTAAAATTGGACTTCCATTTTTCACTAAAACATACCAACATGAATTTCATCAAAGCATTTTCAAGCTTTATTTTGGTCGGCGCTTTTTTGCTGATTTTTTCTTGCAAAAAAGACGGGCTAGCTCCCAACGACGCCCTGGCATACGTACCTGCCACCGCTACGAACGTGACCGCCATTGATTTAAAAAAATTGATGCAAAAAGCTGATTTTGAATCCGTTAAGCAAATGGATTTTTACAAAAAAATGGTGTCGGAGTCGGAAAAAGAAAACCCGCAAATTGCGAAAGTCTTGCTCGACCCCACCACCTCCGGCATCAACCTCGATGGCAAAATCTACTCGGCCACTGCCTTTGAAGAAGACAACCCCGAACTAATGACCACCTATTTTTACATCCCGCTCAAGGACGCCTCGGCCTTCGAGTCGCTGATGAAAACCAGCAAACAGGAAATCACGCAAAAAGACGGCCTGAACATCATGGACGATGGCGGTGAAGCCATCATTGGCTGGAACAAGTCGCTCGCCATTTTTGCCATCAGCAACGACGACTCGGAAGCCTTCGTGGACCGCCTCGTGGCTGCCTTCACCCCCGCCAAGGACAACCCCTTGACGAAGGACGCCAAACTGCAAGCCGCCCTCGCCGCCAACCACGACATCACGAGCTACCTCTCCACCAACGCACTGGCCAAAAACCCAAGTGCCGGCTTTGCACTGAACATGATTGACGTGAAATCGGATGCTTTGAAAGACAATTTCATCAGCAGCTACGCCGATTTTGAGGATGGCAAAATGGTGGGGCACTCCGATTTCGTCATCAATGACAAGCTCGGCAAGGACTTCATTGGCCGCTTTTTCAAGGACGAGGCCGAGGCTGATTTCAGCAAGGTTTTGCCGAATGAAAAATTGAGCTTCGCCACGGTGCTGGCGCTGGATTTGGTGGGCATTGACAAGTTCCTAAGCGAACGCCCGCAAACCAAGGACTACACCGATTTTGTGCTCAACGACCTCGGGGTGAAGCGCAAGGACATCATTGAAGCACTTGGCGGGGATATGCTGATTGCGGGCTTTGGTAAAAATAGCACCAATCTCAGCGATGTGGACATCCAGGTTTCGTTCAGCTTAAAAAATGAGTCAAAGGCCCGTGAACTGCTCCAAATCGCCATCAAAGAGGGCAAGCTGAAAGAGCTTGAGCCGAATGTTTACGCCCTAAAATCCATTGGCAACGAGGACTTCAACGTGACCGTGAACAGGGGATTTGGAAAGATTTTACTCAAAAACGGGATGTTGACCTTCGTATCCGACGAGGCGCTTTTTGGTAAAATAAAGGCTGGTGAAACTGGCGGCGAGTACACCACTGCTCTCCAAAAGTTTGACAATCAGACGGTTGCAGGTTGGTTCGACTTCCAGTCCATGTGGAACGCCCTCGGCGGCGACCAAAGCAAAGCCTTCAAAACCATGGACTTCAAGGTGAACGGCAAAGGCGCCGATTTCATCATGGAAACCCAAGACCCGAAGGTGAACAGCCTAAAGGCCATGTTTGAGATGATAAATGAGGGCTACAAGCAGCGTGGCCAATTGCCAGAAGAAGTTTTGTGATTGCTTGTGCAATTGCTTGATTGTTGTCGTGAAACCGCTAACAACCAAGCAATTGCACCATTTTAGCAATCAAAAAGCCCGCTCACCGTGTCCGGTGGCGGGCTTTTTTTGTAGCGAGAGGGAGGCTTGAACTCCCGACCTTGCGATTATGAATCGCACGCTCTGACCAGCTGAGCTACCTCGCCGTTTTCAAATGCGGGCGCAAATATAGCGCTGTTTGTTTCTTTTTTGTTCCAACTTGGAAAAGTTTTTTGTCAAATTTCGTGTTGCCCAATCTTTACACGCTACCAATACGAGCCGCCTACCTGCTATTTCAAGCGCCGAAGCCCTGCCTTGGCCTGTTGGTGGAGGCCCGTCTTGTGGTCTTCCGGCGACATGCCCAAGCAGCGGTTGAAGGCTTCACGGGCCTGCTTGGGCCGGCCAAGTTCCTCCAGAATATGCCCTTTTTCCAAGGCTGCTCGGCAAGCAAAATAGTACGGGCTGTCGGCACCGTTATCCATCGTGAATTGGTAAAACCGAAGGGCCTCATCGTGTTTTCTCAGTTTGTGGGTGATGCGGCCCATCCGGTAATTGAACTCAAGTTGGTTCTTCTCGGCAAGGTAATCCGTCGCTTTTTTTGACTTGAGCAGGTCGTAGGCCGACTGGAAACGCCCGCCATCGAAGAGCACCCTTGCCTTGAGCAGTTCCACGGCAGGCACCTCGCCTGACTGGGCCTCGGCTTGGGCGCTTTTATCGCTGCCAACTATGGTATAACCCTTTGATTTAC
>JALOMF010000246.1 GCA_025455635.1 Saprospiraceae bacterium
CCTGTGCTGAGCCACCCAAAGCCTTCTCCCATTGAATTTCTCCTATTACGGACAATTTTAGAATCCAGCAATCTCGATTTCCATGATTGGCAGACACATCTCCGTTATAAGAAGATGACATTCCTGCTACAATATACCCCCCATCGCTAGTCTGTTGGATTGAGTTTGCATAATCTTCACCTGACCCGCCGAATGATTTCTGCCATTGTACTTCACCAAGTTCTGTCAACTTTACTATCCAAATATCTTCATTTCCGTGATTGCCAGTAACTTCGCCGTCCTGTGAATCTGATACGCCAGCAACGATGTAACCACCTTCATTTGTTTGGATAATTGACCATGCTTCATCCCCCCAACTACCTCCTAAGTTTCTTTCCCATTGGATATTACCAGCTTCGGACAGTTTTATTATCCAATAATCACGATCACCATAATTACCCGAAACATCACCATCATTTGATTCGGATAATCCAGCTATGATATAACCGCCATCGTTAGTTTGTTGAATGGAATATGCTACATCATTGTTTAACCCGCCTAGCGATTTCTGCCATTGTAAGCTACCGTTTTCAGTTAACTTAACAACCCAACAATCGAAGCCTCCGTGGTTGCCTGTAACATCACCATCATTTGAAAGCGACCCACCGATTGCAATATACCCGCCGTCATTAACGGATTGGATTGAATGCACAAAATCGTCGCTCGATCCACCAAAAGATTTTTGCCATTGGATGATTGGCTGAGAGCATACTAAAATTGAGGAAAAAGAAAATGCGATTAGAAATAACAGTTTTTTCATGCCCCGGAATTATTTAGGTTCTACACTGTTTACCTCGCCGATTCCAATCTGGTTTATATCCCTAACATGGTTGTCGGCAGGGCAAACAGCGCTGCATGGTACAAATGTGCAACCCCACCGCCACACGCACAAAAACAAATAAACCCTTGTTTCATAGACAATCAAGGCTATTTTTGTGATAAAAATCTGATTGTCAATTATTTATCACGAATTTTTTTCACAAAATACGCCACACCATGCAAGACTCCCGCCTCGTAGAATTGTTGAAAACCCTCTCGCCCACCGAGCTAAAAGAACTCGGCAGGTGGCTGCGCTCCCCCTTTGCCAACCAGCGGGAGGAGGTCACACGGCTCTTCGATTACCTTGCAGATAAACTGGACTCCACCAAGGCGGCGGCGTTGAAAAAGGAAACGGTGTTCAAAAAACTCTTCCCTAGCGAGGCATTCGACGAGAAGCGGATGGCCTATGCCATGTCCCGGCTGAACTTGGCGGCGCAGTCGTGGCTGGTCTTTGCGGAGCAACAAAGCGGCGGCGAGGCGGCCTATCGGCTGCAATTGGCGAAGGCGCTTCGCAAACGGGGCCTGGAGCAGCAGTCGGAGCGGGAGCTGCGGCTGGCCGAGGCGGCGCTGCAAGCCCAGCCCCACCGCAACGTGGAATACCACCAACGCTGCCACGAACTGCACCAGCAGCGCTACGAGTCCAGCGCCAGCCGCCAGCGCACCGCTGCCCGCAGCTTTCAGGAGTGGTCGGATGAGGAGACCATCGTCTTCGCTGCCAAGAAACTGGGCCAAGCCTGCACGGCGCTCGTACACAAGGCCGTGTCGGAGGCCGACCTGCGCATTGACCTGCTGGAGGAACTGTTGGCCTTTGTGGAGCAGCGGCAACTCGTGGCCGTGCCCGCCGTGGGCATCTACTACCTCGGCTACAAGTCCATGACGGAAGGGGATTCGAGGCAGTGGTTTGGGCGATTGCGGGAGGCGATGCGGGCCTATTCGGGACAGTTCCCAAAGGCCGAAATGCGGGACGTGACCATGCTGGCCGTCAACTGCTGCATCCGGCAGATAAACACCCGGCAGGGGGACGGAGAGCAGGCGTTCTGGCTGGGGCAGGTCTTTGAAATCTACAAGGAAGGGCTTGACAATCAGGTGTTTATCGAAAATGGGGTGCTATCCCGTTTTACCTATAAAAACATCGCCAACGCGGGCCTCGGCCTCAAGGCATTCGATTGGGTAGAGGCGTTTTTGACCCAATACAAGGACGCCCTCGAACCCCGCCATCGGGAGAGCGCCTACCTCTTCAACCTCGCCTCGCTTTATTTCCGCAAGCCCGACTACGACCGGGCGTTGGAACTGCTCACCCGTGCCGAGTTCGACGATGTGCTGCACAACCTCGACGCCCGCCGGATGCTGCTGCGCATCTACTTCGACCGGGGTGAGGTGGCGGCGCTGGACTCGCTGCTGGACAGCTTCGCCATTTTTTTGAGAAGAAGAAAAGACGTGGGCTACCTGCGCCAGAACTACCTCAACCTCATCCGTTTCACCAAAAAACTGCTGCAAACGCCCCTCGGTCCCGATAGCTATCGGGAGGCGGCGAGGGAGAAGTTGCGCAACGAAATCAGCGAGTGCAAGGCGCTGGCGGAGCGGGAGTGGCTGCTGGGGCGGGTGTAACACGGACTGCCAGTCCGTGCTTTCGCACCTTCCCCATTCCCGACACTTTTTTTTGCCAAAAAAGGCACAGCTCCATGTCGGAGCTGTGCCTTTTGGTTTCGGAGAGGCTGCAATTTGGGAGGTGCGGAAGCACGGACTGGCAGTCCGTGTTACTTCACCATCAGTTTCCCGCTTGCCACCCGCTCGCCGTTCCTTGCTATTTGGAAAAAATAGACACCCGGTGCCAGCTCGCCCCGCTGGAACTCGAAGCTCGTGCCTTGGGCAGCCTGCTGGCGCAATACCTTCCCCGAAACATCCGTCAGCACCAAGTTCAGCGTACCGGGTTCGATGCCTTCCACTTGGAGCACGGCGCTGTCCGTCAGCGGGTTTGGCACTACATTTACGTTGGTTTTTGGTCGGAAAACGGGCGGCTCGGTGCCCACGACCGTCCACGGGTTCAGCTGACCTATTTTGTGGCGGTACGTGTTCGTCTGGATGGGCGCATTGAAGTCGAAATAAATCAAGGCCGTGTTGGCGATGACGTTGCCGTGGCCAAGGCCCGGCACCTGCGAGGCCCGGAAGCGCACGAAGCCGTGGGAGGCAGGTTCGTTCACGTTCGAGTCGGGCAGCATGATGTCTTCAAACGTGAAGGTCAGCCAGCCCTCCGGCGTCACGCCGTAGGTGTAGGGGTGGCTGCTGGCGCCAGGGCGGATGCTGGCGAGGTCGAGTTCCGGCGGCAGCACATCCACGATGACGACCTTGAAGGCGGTGTCGGTGCCCGTGTTTTGGAATCGAATCAAGTACTCTAGGTCCTGCCCCGGCTCAATGAGGTGCTCTTCGCCGACGCCAGCGGGGAATCCCTGCTTGTCATTGGGGTCGAAGCTGCCGATATTGGCCTGGCAGTCCACGTCGGTGAAGGGGTCAGGGTCGTCGTCGAAGGCCCACTGGGTGAACAGGCCGATGCTCATCCAGCCGCCGCAGCCCTCGATGGTGGCCCCGGTGCTGGCAAAGCCGCTGGGGTGGCCCGCCGACTGCTGTGCTTCGAGGTGGAGGGTGCTGCCGTTGGCGGGCAGGGTGACGGTGGTGGACTGACCGGGCAAGAGCTGGAACTCCTCGGAGAGCAGCACGATTTGGTCCTCGATGATGATGTAGCCGAGCGGGGCGGACATCGTGCCCGTGCCGACGTTGGTGATGGTGAAAATGACGCTGTCACCGTTGCAGGTCACGTCGGTCTCGATGCTGCTGCCGTCCCAGAGCGGGCTGGGCTGGAAGCAGAGCGAGTCGGGCGAGATATGTGCCGTGGTACAGTGCGCCTGGCCCAGCACGGTCGAGTCGCAATCGAGGTAAGCGGTGATGTGGAAGCTGCCGCAATCGCCGATTCCCACATCGCCGAGGTTGAAAGTGAGCGTGTTCCCGTTTTGCGAAGCCAGCGGGATGCTGGATGAAATGTAGGTAAAATAGGGGTCGAGCGTGACCTCCACCGTGGCGTCTTCGGCGGGCATCGTGCCCTCGTTGCAGTAGTGAACGTGGTAGTAGTTATCGAAGCAGCGGCGCAGGAACGGGGCGCTGATGTCCACGGTCAGGTAGGGGCAGTCCACGGCGGCCTGGGCGGGGAAATCGAGGGAGAGCGTGTCGTAGAACTCGGTGACGGAGACTTGGTAGGGGCTGTTGCAGGTGACCCAGTACTGGCCCTTCGGTATAATTGTAACATTATAGGTGCCTGTATCAACTGGAAGCAAAAAATGCCCATTCGAATCAGTTGTGGTGAAATAAGGGAAAGCACCATCTGTTTGCACCAACCAGCCTCCAAGTCCCTCCTCGGCGGGGTCGGGGAGGCAGTCGGCTTCTGTATCATGGTGAACGGTGCCAGCGAGTGCTGAGGAAAAAAGCACTCCGAGAGAATCAGTTTTTATGATGACAAGGTCTCCATCCGTGAAAGCCGATTCATAGTTATTTGCAGTGATGATTAGGCTTCCGGCGGGGTCAACAACTATATTTCTGCTCAAAAATGAGGTCAATCCATATTTTTTTGTCCATTGCCACTGCCCTTCTTCATCAAACTTATCTACCCTGGCTTGGCCAAAAGAATTACCTCGAAGCACAAAAAAGTCACCATTGGAATTGCGGGCAAAATCTGTAGATTGAATTGGGTAATCGGGGAATGAAAGTTGAGGGTCATAGGCTGGGCGAGACCATAGTTGATTGCCATCTGGGTCGAATTTGTAGATATTTATTAAACCAACAGTAACAATACTGCCATCAGGGAGCACTTCAATGCGGACAGCAGCAACATCTTGAAGTTGATTTGACCCACCGAATAGTGTTGTTGAAGTCCATATATTATTGCCATCTTCATCGAGTTTACGAATTGCGTAATAGTTTGTGAAAGGCTCCCATTCTAGCGTTATATAAACACCATCATGGCTGCTTTTAATATCCATGAAAATCGCATAGTCATCAAAGGGTTGGAAGTTTTTAAACCATTCTACATTCCCAAAATCATCAATCTTTATCAAGGATTTATAGCCTTGTAGGAAGTTCAACAAAGTTCCGCCAGCTATGATGTATCCACCGTCTGGAGCGACAGCGATGGACGTCGATATGCCTTTTTTTATCATGGAGTCCTGCCATATTATATTGCATTCCTCATCCATTTTGGCGAAATACTGAATATTGGTATTTGGCTCTAAATTGGCTGTGCCGAATATGACAATATTTCCATCGGGTGCCTTAATAGCCCCGGAAGGCTTCCAGTTATCGTTCAACTGCAAAGTTTTAGACCAAATCAAGTCCCCGTTTAAGTCCACTTTTAGCATCACGGCAGAATCGGCGGCAGCGTTTCCGTGGTCTTCAACACCTAAAACCAGGTATTTGCCATCATTGGAAATTAGGGGTTTAAGGTTTGGGCCTGAGTAATGGGAGATGTTTTCATAAAATCTCATCCACCCCTGCCCCCACGCCCCCACAGCACAGCCCATCGCCAGCACCGCCAGCCAGATTTTCATCATTTTCATAGCTTGTATTTTTAAAAGATTGAAATAAAAAACGTGCTTTTTCATGTCCTGTCAATTTTAGTTTCCTGCCAAATTTACGGCATGATACAAAAGTGCTGTAGTGGGCATTGGTGTGCAAGGACAGTTTTGGAGATTTTCCAAATTTATTTTCAATAAAAATTAACATAAAATATTGATTATCAGTTTATTGAAACATTTTTTATCAAAATAACGCAACTTTTTCCCTTTGCAACTTTAGCAAAAGCCAAACTGTTAGTAAATTTGTAAAAAATCAACCAACATGAAAAAATCGAGCAAAATCACCGACTTTGTACACCGTGACCCGGAGATCATGGGGGGAGTGCCCGTTTTCACGGGCACGAGGGTGCCCGTGCAGGCGCTTTTCGACTACTTGAAGGGCAGCACGATTGAGGAGTTCAAGATTGGGTATCCGCGAGTTACCGATGAGCAAATCAGCGCCGTACTTGATTTTGCTGCAAAGAAATTTATCAAAAATATACCCCTCCCCGTCTATGAAAACGCTGCTTGACGAGCAAATCAGTGTTCGATTCAAAACCCTGTTTGAAGGCATCGAGGTATTCACGGTTTATGACAAGGGCTGGGATAAACTAAAGAACGGCGATTTGAGGAAGCAAATGGAGTCCGAAGGCTTCAAAGCCCTCGTGACCGCTGACAAAAACATGTCTTTTCAGCAAAACTTGACCACTTTGAACTTCGCCATTGTAATCATGGACATGCCATCCCTTATGTTTGAATACCAAGAACAACTCCTGCCGAAAATCCAGCAATTCCTCAAAGGCGAATACGACCATTTGCCCAAAATTGTCCAAGTAACGGTCGAGAGTGTCGGCAGGGGCAGTAAAATAGACCAGTTCCAAAAGCTCGTTCCACCAAAGCATTTCCTTTCGCTATAAAGCAGTCCCCCAATCGTAAATCGTCAT
>JALOMF010000247.1 GCA_025455635.1 Saprospiraceae bacterium
CTGAACAGGATGACAGCTTTCGTGTACAACCCCACATGGCGGGGCGGCAGCTCGTGCAGGTGGCGGGAGCTAGGTTGTGTTTCCATTTGAACAGTATTTATGCCGTTAACCGTGGGCCGTCAGCCGTCAGTTTACGCTACTTTTTTCGGCGGCAAATCAAATGCCACAGACTCGTGCTGGAAGCCGTGCGCCTTGTGCGCCCCGTCGCAAAACGGCTTGTTGGCAGAATGCCCGCAGCGGCAAAGCGAGACGACGGTGCGGCCCTGAAGCCCGTAGGCGTTGCCCTGTGCGTCGAGGATTTCGAACTCCCCGTCCAGTTTGATGGAGCCGTTGTTGTTGATGGTGATTTCTTTTTACTTCGCAAAAGCGTTTTTTTGACGCTGATGGACGCTGTTTTAAAACGTTCCATGCTTGCTTTTGGCCTACCTACGCCCTGACTGCCAACTGCCAACTGCCGAACTGCCAACTTATTTCATGACCAGCCTGCTCCACACCCGACCGCCGCTGGTGGCCGTGAGCCAGTAGCAGCCAGCGGGTAGCGCCGCCGTGGCCACTTCCGCCCTGTTTTTTAGGTCAAACGCCTGCCAGACAACCTCGCCGAGCACATTCGTCAGGCGCAGGTCGAAGTGGTCGGGGCCGCTCACAACCAGCTGATTGTCAAAGGGATTCGGGGCGATGCCGAGGCTGCTCCAGGTGCCTGGTGCCTCGCCCACTGCCGTCACGGGGGAGCAACTGAGGTTGGCGTCCATCCAGGCGGCACGCTCGGCCACCCATGCTTGCAGCGCCGAAATCTCCTCGGCGTAGGTCTGCGGCAGCGGCTCAGGGTTGGGCCACACGTAGGTGCCGAGGATGTTCCAGACCGTGAAGTTTTCGGCTTGCGGGCCGGCCAGCTGTGCCTCCTTTTCGGCGATGATGGCCCGGAGGCTGTCGGGGTGGAGTGCGCCATTGCGAAGCTCCTGCCAGCGGCAGGCGGCCTGCTGCGCAAAGGCGGTATCCTGCCAGATGCGCCGCCAGAAAAAGGGCAACAGGTCGGTGTTGTTGGCCAGCCACTGGTAGCGCCAGCCGCTGGTGCTGGCCCCGTCGGAGTAGTCGGCATTGCGGAACGCCAAGTCAAAATCCCAGGGCGGCCCGGCCCGCAGCTTGCCGTTTTTGTCTTTGTGAAAAAACGTGGAGAGCCAGTAGGCGTCCACGTTGTTCGAGAGTTCGTAGAGCAGGATGAAGTCGGTGAACGAGCCTTCGCCCGCATAGCGCCGCCAGCCGAGGTCAGGGTCTTGGAACTGCGGGGAGTTCATCGCCTGCTCGAAGCTGTCCACGTAGCTGCGGATGTACTCGGCCTGCTCCGGCACGATTTCGTCGGCCTTGGGGTAATGGTACTGGTAGTAAAGGCGGTTGGCGGTGTTGTTGAGGGGAAAAAACTGGGACTCGAAGCCGCCAAGGTTCGTGCCATTTTGCCAGTCAATCTTGATGATATAGCCGCCGGTCAGGTCTTCGCCCGTGGTTTCGTCGGGGTCGAGCTTCGCAATGTCCACCCGCTGGCTGTCCCGTTTGATGCGCTCGGCCAGTACGTAAACGCCCCGGTACTCGCCGTCAATCACGAGTTCGCAGTGGCGCATCCGGGAGCCGTAGCGGCCCATTTTTTCAAAAAGCGTTTGCGCTAAATAATTGCGTATCAGGGTTTTATCGGAATAATTGGCGAGCAGCACCCAGTCGTTTTCGGCGGGGAGGCCGAGCAAGGGGGTGTTCAGGTTGGAGCCGTCGGGCTGCCGGGTCTCGAAGTTGAACGATTTTTTGGGCATCCAGCCGGAGCTGTTGCCCCGCTGCTCGATGGCGATTTGGCCGTCAAAGCCGTTGGCGGGGTCGTCCACGAAATTGGCCTGGCCGGGGCCGTTGTCAATGACTTGGAGGTTGGCCGTCACCTTTACCTCGTTGGCGACGACTTGGCCGTTGGTGCTTATTTTCAGGATGGGCAAATCGGAGGAGAAAAACGGGTAGGGCGTCGGCGGGTTCGGCCCAAAGGTGATGCCCCAATCGAACAGCTCGCCCGCATCGGCGAAGGGGTAGGTGTCCCGGATTTTGAGCCGCCAAGTGCCGTTGGGGTTCAGCCCGTTCTGAAAAACGCTCATGAAACCTTCTGGCTTGAAAGTGCCCGTGTACGGCCAGCCCACCTCCCAGATGCCGAGCGTGCTGTCGGCGTTGAAGCAGGTATTGAGGTAGCCGTCGGTGTCGCCGCCATTGTCGGAACTTAGCTCGGCCTCGGTGCCGTCGGGGGCGACGAGCGAGATAAAGAGGTCAGCGTTCCAAGTGTGCGTGAGGTTGATGCAGACGGTTTCCACCCCGAAATCAGCCCCCGTAGCTGTGGGCAGGCCACTCACTTCGATGTCGTAGTAGCCGACATTGCCGTCATCGGGGATGGCGAGGTTGAAGGTATCGTTGAATGTTTGCGCCAGCGAAAAAAGCGGCAGCAGGAGGAAAAACAGGCAGGTTAACTTCGTCAAAATCTCACTTTTTTCACAAAGGTAAAAAT
Organism: Saprospiraceae bacterium; assembly: GCA_025455635.1. Taxonomy (GTDB): domain Bacteria; phylum Bacteroidota; class Bacteroidia; order Chitinophagales; family Saprospiraceae; genus UBA6168. Next base: position 2,525 of record JALOMF010000247.1, read on the forward strand.
TCCGAGGCTGGCCGCTCCGAAACTTAGAACTCCTGTAGGTGTGGGAGTAGGCAGAAAAAATGAAATTTTTTCTACCTACTCCACGTTTTTGGCTGCTTTTTGGGCAAAAATTTCAAATATTATCAAAAAGCCGCCTTGCTAAGTCGTTACAAATTCCCTCAAAATCCCCGAAAGTTACCGGAGCAGCAGGACACCGCCGTGCAGGATTTGAGTATCCCCGTTCTCCGCAGCATACCTGACAAGGTAGGCGTACACGCCCTGCGAACATTCCCTGCTGCCGTGGCGGCCGTCCCATGCGGCAGCACTGCCCTCGCCATAATAGACCATGCTGCCCCATCGGTCGAATACTTCTAGGCTGAGGATGTCGGCATGGGAGGCAAACGGCCTGAAAAAGGCGTTCGCATCATAGAGAGAGCCGGGGCTGAACACGGTGGGAACGTAAACCCTCGGCTCGCAACCTGACAAAGCCACCTCATCTTGGAAGCTGCCACAGGCGTTCTCGGAAAGCAGGGAGTAGGTGCCTGGGAGGCCAGCAGTGATTTCAGGGGAAAATTCACCCGTTGACCAAAAATAGTTGGGCAAGGGGCTCGTGCTCGACAAAATGACATCCTGTAGCCCACCGTCAAAGCAGATGCTTATGTCGGGGCCAAGGTCAACCGTTAGCGGTGCATCAACCATAACCGTTAGGGAGCCCGTACCGCTGCCGCAGTCCCCCGTTCCAAGCACTGTGATTTCCCCTGCTTCCCGAATCGTAAAGTTTTGCCCGGTGCTGCCGTCGGGCCAGGTGTACAGCTCGAAGCCGAGGCTGTCGGGCAGGGTATAGCCGACAGGCAGTGCCGACTCGCAGAACTGGACGGGGGCAAGGTTGAGCACCGGCGGTGGCAGCGCTGTTATGGTGATAGTGTCCAGTATCTGGCACCCTGCGTAGTTCGCCCTGATGGCGTAGGTGCCTGGGGCGGGGATGGCCTTAGTCATGGCAGTGTCACCATTGTCCCATTCGTAGCCCGTGAACCCTGGGAATGCGCTCAACTGTAGCGGGAAGGATGCGGTGCAGATGGCGGTATCCTGCGGCAGAAGCCCACCGCCTTCCATGGGTATTACGAACACGTTGTCTATGTAATAATAGCTGGACACGGCAAAGTCGTTGGCATTGTAGAAGGTGTCGAGCGCCGTCTGGCCGATGGGGTTGAAGTTGCCGATGGTCAGCCATTCCTCGCCGCCAGCCAGATAGGTGCCGCTGACCAACACCCAATTCGTTGTGTCGGTGATGGCGCCAGAGGTGGTTATCTGGGGGGTGCCGGGGAGGTAAAAGGCATTGGTTGGTGTTGGGGAGATGAAGGGGTCAATTGAGTTGAAGGGCCTTGTGGTACTTAAAAGCATGCCCCAGGTCGAAGGTGCTACCAGTGTAGCGTTGTCCCTAACAACTGCTGAATCCTGATTAGCGAAACTGGTGTAAAAACCTGCACAATAAAGTTTACCCGCAATCAACTTTTGCGTTAATCTATTTTGGATATACTCCCTTGCTTCTATGGCATTTGAAAAACGATATATCAAGTTTACTCCTGAATATGCTTCTCCAGTATTAAAGGTTTGTTGGTGTCCTAGGAAATTGTTCGGGATTGAATAATTGTCGCTTGGAAAAATCGGGGGAGATTGACAAGCATTGAAGTAATCTGGTGTACTGCCGAGTGTACCCGCAAACCAATTATTGACTACTGGTTCATTAGTTGAATTTGTGTCAATTGCGCCATATACAAAATTGCAAGTCTTGAATTGCTCAAAGCTATGGTTGGATACAAGATTTTGGCTGGCGACCAAAACTGGTACCTGTATGAGAAAAGCGGAAATCAATAAATTATTCATATAGGAGCAAAATTGAGCCAACCGAAAATCCCGGCCTTACTTGCTTGGTTATTGCAAGCAAGGCCGGGAAATGGCAGAAGCCCTACAGTTTAATCAAATTAGTGGAAGACAACATGCCCTGCCCTAAAACCTGCACAGCGTATATGCCCGGCGGCAGGTGGCCAATATCGAGCATAAAGCTATTATGGCCCTTGGTCAATGAAATATGGGGGCTGGCCCCAAGCTTCACTGCCTGCCCGTTAGTGCCAACGACGCGTAGCATTGCCTCAGCATCCTCGGCAGCATAAACCTCCAGCTTGGCATTGGCCCCGCCTACGGGGTTGGGCACCACTTGCAAGGATTCCGACGCTGCTATGTCCGGTGTTCCAGGGTCGTCGCCACCCACTATCCACCATGGCTGGTCGGGCGTGATTCTGAAATAGCCTTCCTTTGTGGGCTGTTGGTCGCACACCCCTTTGCCCGTCAGCCTTACCTTGAACTGTTTACCCAGCACACCTGTGCTCGAGCTGTTGAAGTTGGCGGAGAAATAGCCCGCCGTGAGCGCGCCGCCGTTGATGGACATGGGTACGTTCTGGATGTTGATTTGCGTATTGCCAGGCGTGGGGTCGGAATAACTGCCAGCAGGAACATATTGATTGGACGAATTCTTCACAAAGATTTCCACCGTCCACGATTGTACGCCGCCATAGAAGCTGGTGCCGGAGACGTCGAGGGTGGTCTGTGAGGCGCCCACCCAAGTGGGGTTGGCATCGGTGCCGCCCCAACTCAGTACGCCGTCCGTTTGGGAGGCAGTGTTGGTGGCTGGGTTCTGCTCGCCGGTGGGCGTCTGGTTGTTGGCGCCTTGTGCGCTGTAGCCATCGGCCAGGTTGCTGCCCCGGAAGTAGAAGTTGACGGTGGCACCAGAGGGCTGGTCAAATATCTGCAGCACGATGGTCTGGGAGGTGGTGCCGCAGTCGTTCTGCACTTGCAGAGTCACGGTCATCAGCTCGCCGGGCGTGAAGACGTGGGGCCGTATAGGGCACTCCCCAAATGCGGCATTTTCCTCCGGGGTGGTGACGTTGATGCCGGCGAGGGGGGGCGGGCCGCTCACCCAGGGGCAGTTGTTCACGTCGCTGGGGATACTGATAGTGCTGCCGGGCATTGTGTAGCTGATATTCAGGCGCCACTGCACGCCAGTGCCACTGATGTTGGCGAGGCCCATTGTCTGCAGCATGGCGTCGCCCGTGCAGGTATAGAACGGCGTCACGACCGGGGGCGGGGCCACGGCCTGCCCGTTGATGCTGACGGCGGGAATGCTGGGCGCTGGGAAATAGTTATACTGCACAGTGGACGAGAAGGCCGTTGCGGTCAGGATGGGTCCGTTGACCACGTTCCTGTACCGTATGACGGCCCTCATGCGGATGACGTTCACGGGCGTCATGGTGAGCTGGGGCGCACCACTGGAGTTGTTGGAATAAGAGCCGGAACTTACTCGGACGAAGGACGAGCCCCAAAGTGACCAAGAGGCCCCGTTTTGCACCTGCACCGTGAACGTGACGTCCACCAGCGACTGTGCGCCCGCCGGGGCCTGTGCCAGCCCCGAATAGGGTGCCCCATTTGGGAACTGGCTCTGGCATCGAGGGTTGCTGCCCGTCACGTTGAACGTGACCGACTGCGAGAAGGAAGTGCCGAGCAATGCTGTGAACAGCAGCGACATTAGTGGTACACGGAGTTTTTCATGCTTTTTCATACGTTTGCAAAGTTTTAAGTAATTAACTTAGAAAAGTGGGCTATCGTCGACATCGGTCAAGAAACTCGGCTTTAGCCCCTTTTTCCATTTATTGAAATCGCTCAATAACCGAAACAGGTGGACGCCCCGCCGCAATGGCAGGTAAGTCAGATGATGGTGTGTTATTAGGCCGCTAAACTGACCCCTTAATCTTCGTTCAGAAACCCTAAACCACCCGATGTCTATTCGGGAAGGCCGGCGGGAAGGCCGGCGGGAAGGCCGGCGGGAAGGCCGGCGGGAAGGCCGGCGGGAAGGCCGGCGGGAAGCATCATAATGTCAATATCGGTTGCAAGGTAACTACCCTTTTTGGGTTAAGCAATAGTTTGACGGTTTTTTTCGGATACGATAACAGGCAATCGTAACATGAAGTGCACTCAATTTTTTAGAACACTCCCTCAAAGGTCCTCGGCGTCGTCGAGGTGCTGGCTGTCCGTCTTTTCGGCCCCGATGGCGAGGTAGTGGTGCACGTAGCTGTCCATGAACACGGGGTTGGCGGCGATGCAGCCGAGGTAGTACCAGTCGGGAGCGGAGTAGCCCGTTTCTTCGAGCAGCTCCCGTTTGGCGGCGGCTTGGTGGTCTTCGCCTGCATCCACGAGGCCGCCGGGCAGCTCCAGCGAGTAGGCCATGATGCCGAAACGGAAGTTGTCGGCCATGACCACGTTGCCTGCTGGGGTGAGGGCCATCACATTCACGGCATCGGCCCCGGTGAGGGTCACGATGCGGATGTCCTTGCCGTTGCGGGGGTTGCGCAGGTGGTCGAAACGGGCATGGAACAGGTTCATGTCCAGGGTTTCTGGTTCGGAGTGGAGGCGTTCCCAGGTATCGTTTTTCATTGGCTGCAATTTTTTCAGGCGGCAAAAATAACTTTTGTTTTCGCCTCCGGCGATGCTGTTTTTTGCTTGATTTTATTGGCTTTTTTATCGTTCTGAAAAAATGGGGACAGCTATTTCACCAACCCGTCACTATTTTTTTTCTGCCAAAAAACTGCCTGCCCCTTGACTTTCTGCCCCAAGTCCCCGCTTCTTTGTGCCCAGTTAAAACTTTGACGCAAATCAAAATATGACTTCAACAACGAACATAGCGCAACGTACCGCCGTACAAAATTGGTGGTGGCAATTCAAGGAACCCGACTTCCGTGGATAGCCGTATGCCGTTGCTCAATGTTTTCATGTTGCAAAAAAGGCCTACCGTTCACGGTGGGCCTTTTTTGTTTTGGCACGAACCCCCAACCCCTAAAGGGGAGCAGGGCCGAGGTTAATCCAACACAATTTTCAATTTCTCAATTTCTCAATTTCTGATGCACCATATCACTTCGCATACCAAGGTCTTGCTGGCCGACACCGTCACCCCCGTCAGCCTGTACCTGCGGCTGCGTGACCGCTACCCCGGCGCCCTGCTCCTCGAAAGCTCGGACTACCACGGCAACGAGAACAGCGTTTCGTTCCTCTGCTTGTCGCCGATGGCGGAGTTTGTCGTTGAAAATGAGCGAGTTACGCAGCAACTGCCGGGCGAGGCAGCCACCTGTTTTACCCTGAAAAACAGTGCCGAGGCGCTCACCGCACTCACCGATTTTTTCCAAAAAATACAACTCGAAAGCAGCGACGACAAGCTGCGCTAGATGAACGGCTTCTTCGGTTACTGCACCTACGACAGTGTGCAG
>JALOMF010000248.1 GCA_025455635.1 Saprospiraceae bacterium
CGCTTGCCGTCTCTATCACGGCGGGAGCGCTGTAGCCAGTCGTCCAGCCGGGCTGCTGGGCGTTGATGCCGCCGAAAAAGAAATTGTTGGGGGCAGCATCGGGATTGGAATGAAAAACGGGATTGCCGGGCGAGCCGATATTTGGCAAATAGTTGATGGTGCCCTTGAACTCGCCCACGATGAGGTCACCCAATCCGTCCTTGTTCATGTCGTGAACGAACGGGGTGGAATACTGGCCCACCGAGATGCTCTGCCAGTAGGGCACGATGGGCGCAAATGCCAGCGGATTGCCCGGCCCTGCTATGTTTTCACCATAAAAAAACCTGCCGTGGCGCTCGCCCACCACGAGGTCGGCATCGCCATCGCCATCCACGTCGCCAAAGGCCGGGGCATAGGCAAACGGCTGCAAATTGGGGTCAATGAACTGGCTGAAGTCCAACCAGTCGCCGTCCACCAGCTCAAAAGCGGGGTCGGTGGCCGTTCCCACGTTTTTGTAGTAATGGAGGCGGGAGTCCTTGACCAAGTTGGGCTTGAAGATGGTTTCGTTGCCCATCACAAAGTCGAGGAGGCCATCGGCGTCCACGTCCACGAAGGCCGGATTGGCGCCCGTGCCGTGGTCAATGGCCTCGCTGATTATGAAATAGTCGGTTTTGAAATCAAACACCGGGTATTGATTGTCAGCAGTATTTTTATAGAACCAAGCCACGTTCTCGTCCGTGACGCCCGAAGCCAGGTTTGGCGAAGCCAGCAAGTCGTTCGCTCCGTCGTTGTCCACATCTAGGTAAAAAGCGGCAGGAAAATCAGGTATTTCAGCGGTGAAATCGTAGCTGGGGTAAACCGTGTCCTGGCTGCAGACCCAAGAATTGGTAGCCGTGCCACAGTTTTTGGCGTAGATAAAATGGGGGTAAATCAAGTCGCCAAAAACCAGTTCCTTGTCGCCATCGTTGTCGTCGTCAAAAGTGAGAAGGGTGGCACCGCCATGCACGCCGTTCCGGTCATCGAGCACGGGGTCGTCGGGCGACTGAAAATTCACGCAATCGTTCGGGTCTTCACTGAGCAACATGGACTCCGAAAAAGCAGGAATGTAGAAGTCGCCCCAGCAGTCGTCCACTAAGTCAAAAACCAAGGAATCGAGCGTAAACCCCTCTTCCACAGCCATGTTCTGGTACAAATTGACCTTGCTGCCCGTGATGCTGAAGGAAAGGATGTCCAAGTCGCCATCGCCGTCCATATCGTCCACCGCAGGGTAGTCGGTGCCGTTGATGGGCAGTTGGGTCGGTGCGCCAGCCACTTCGAGCAGCAGCACATCGAAGGCCCAAGGGAATTCCAAGCGCTCGAAACTCAGCTTGTTCAAGGCATTGTAGCTCCCCTTGAACACCTTCATGCCTGCAATCCCCTCGTCAATCGAACTTGCGAAGATGTCCATCACGCCGTCAGCGTTGTAGTCACGCAGCAGCGCAAATTGCCGGAAACTCGGGAAATAGGCCGCATAGCTGGGGTCGAATTGGTATTTCGACTCGCCAACGCCACCGACATTGATGAAGGTTAAATGCACGTCGCCATTGCGGTCGAAGGCGTAGAGGTCTTGCTTGCCATCGTTGTTGAGGTCCACCGCCGACCACTGTGGGGCGTTCATGCCGCCGATCCACGGGTTGGGCAGCAGGGCATCGTCTTTCGTAACGGGTGCGTTCAAGCGGTTGAATACCTGAGCATTGGCCATGCCAACCATGGCGAACAAGAGTGCTGCGAGCGATAACTTCTTCATGTTGAAAGATTTGCTGGTTTAGGATTTGCTGGCGCAAATGTACCGCATTCCCGAAGGAAAAACTGCGGCAAAACAGCAGTGTGTAGCTTGGGGTACAAAAGCTTAGGCAACTGCGAACCCCTCCATCCGCTCCCGAACATGCGGCGCTCGAAACCCAATCACGATGTCTTGCTTCGCAATGCCTTTGTCCACCAAAAGCTCGGCGATGTTGAGGTCGGTGCCATCGTGTTGAATCCAGACCTTGCCAGTAGGCATTACGTCCAAATGGACAAAAGGCAAATAAACCCGCTTGTTGCCGTGCCACCCAATATCGAACAACACGAAATGCCCGCCCTCCGTATCCAAAATGATTTGGGTTTCCGTGAACTCATCGGAAGGCACCATGTCTCCGATTTTTTTTACCAAGTCGCTGACAATCCGTATTTTAGTTAATCTATCCATTTGATGATGGTGTTGTTTTTTTCGTTAAAAACAAGCATTTTCAGTTTGTACAATTCTGCGATTTCCAAGAAATACGAATCTTCAAAGAAATTATCATAAAACTCCTCTGGCACTGCCAAGTATAGTGTCCTTTCTGGCTCTTTTTTGGTCAACGCAGGCAAATAGACCAAGAACTGCCCCAGTGCATCCTCGAACTGGTAAAGGTCGGAAGACCCTAAAAAGCTTTTGATTTCAACTGCGATTTTTGCTACCCCTTTTTCAGCAGCAAGTATTTCCGCCCCTAAATCAATGAACCCCTTCCTTCTTCCAAGCATGATTTTGTAGGGGTCGTGGGTAATGGTCCAGCCATCATTTTCGAGTGCTTCTCGCACTTCTTGGTGGTTTCTGTCTTTAGCCATGATGGGTTTTCTGCAAAAATATTCAATTCTGCGCTTCAGTTCAACCATTCTCTCCTGATTGTTTTCAGGAGAGAGTTGAAGCGAGCTAGCTCCAATATCATCCAGATACTCCTTTAAATAGCTGAATAAAATCCGTTTTGCCGCTGCCTCATCAGCTTGGGCCAAATCTTCTAAAATTCTATTAGACCAATGCCAGTTGTCAAACTCCCTGTTCTGTTTCAATCGAAGCCATTCTTGAAAATCAAGGGCAAAAAGGCTGTTTACATTATCCTTAAGCTTTTGGCCACTACTGAAGCCAATCAGAAATCCACATACTTCGTCATAAGTGCCTTTCCTGAAAAACATTAGAGGTACCCGTTCTAACATTTCTATTAACTCCAAAAGGCTAAAGGTCTCATCGTTTTTTTCCATAACGAAATCGAACTGTCAAATTAAAGCATCAAAAAGCACCTCCACCGGGTGCAGCGCCTTCCGCCCCACCCCATCCAAAATCTGGTGGCGGCAGCTTGTGCCCGGCGCAGCCAGTAAAACGGACGGCCCGTCCGTTCTACGAATGGCCGGAAACAGCACCAACTCCCCCACCTTCATGCTCACTTCGTAATGCTCTTTTTCGTAGCCGAACGACCCCGCCATGCCACAGCAGCCCGACGGGATGACCTCCACATCGTAGTTGTCCGGCAGGGCACAGACCCACACCGAATCCTCCACGCTCGACAGCGCCTTCTGGTGGCAATGGCCGTGCAGCAGCACTTTCCTCGGCTCCTTCGTGAAAAGGTCGGGGTCAATCTGGCCCGCCTGTATCTCCCTCGACAGGAACTCGTCAATCAGCAACGCATTGGTTCCCAGTGCTTTAGCTTGCGCAACGTCCGCCTTGTCCACCAGCCGGGGGTACTCGTCCCGAAAGCTGAGGATGGCCGATGGCTCCAGGCCCACGAGCGGCGTTTTTTCATTTATCAGCTTCGCAAACAGGCGGACGTTCTCCTTCGCCAGCGCCTGCGCCTCCGGCAAAAGCCCCTTGGACAACTGCGCCCGACCGCTCTGCGGATGCACGGGCATCTCCACCTCGTAGCCAAGCCGGGCGAGCAGTTTCAGCGCTTTCACCCCAATTTCAGCGTCGTAAAAATCGGTGAACTCGTCGCAGAAGAAAAAGACCTTGCCCTTGGTCGGCCCCGTGACTTTCAGCTCGGCATGGTGCTGGTTGTACCAGCTCCGCAAAGTGGTGGTCGCCAGTGGCGGCAGGCTTCGTTGCGGCGCAACCCCGACGATGCGCTTCGCCAAACTGCCTGTAAATGAGTTCTTTATGAAGAAATTGGCCAACCGGGGCGCCTTCGACAGCACAGCGTTCATGCGCCCGATATGCCCGAAGAACTTCGCCCTCGCCGGCACCCCGTGCTTTTGGTAATACTGGTGCGTGAACTCCGCCTTCATCGTCGTCATGTCCACGTTGCTGGGGCACTCGGAGGTGCAACCCTTGCAGCTCAAGCAGAGGTCCAGCACCCGTAACACGGACTGCCAGTCCGGGCTTTCCTGCTTCCCCGCTAGTAGGGTCTGCGAGGGGGGAAGCCCCGGAAGCACGGACGGGCCGTCCGTGTTACTTAGGAACTCCCTAAGCGCATTCGCCCGTGCCCTCGTCGAATCCTTTTCATCACGGGTGGCCCGGTAGCTGGGGCACATCGTCCCGCCCGCAAAATCGAGGCGGCGGCAGTCGCCGGAGCCGTTGCATTTCTCGGCCATGTGCAGGAAGCCGCCAGCGTCCGAGAAGTCCATGACCGTTTGAATTTCAGGCGTTTTTGCACCGATTTCATAACGCAAATTGGCGTCCATCGGCGGGGCATCGGTGATTTTGCCGGGGTTGAAAATGCCATGCGGGTCCCAAGTCTTTTTGATGCTCCGCAACAACTGGTAATTGGCCTCGCCGAGCATCATCGGGATGAACTCGCCCCGCACCCGGCCATCGCCGTGCTCGCCGCTGAGGCTGCCGTTGTATTGTTTCACCAATCGTGCGCTGGCCTCGGCTATCTGCCGGAACTGCCGCACGTCGTCCGCATTTTTCAGGTTCAAAACGGGCTTCACGTGCAGCTCGCCCGCCCCGGCGTGGGCGTAGTAAACGGCGTTTTGTCCGAAGCCCTGCATCAGCGCATCGAACTCCCGGATGTAAGCGGGCAGGTCTTCGAGCGCCACGGCGGTGTCCTCCACGAAGGAGTAGGGCTTGGCATCGCCCGGCACATTCGACATAACGCCGAGGCCCGCATTGCGAAGCGCCCAAACCTGCCCCGCCCGGTTGGCCCGCACGATGGGAAAGGCGTAGCCCATGCCCGCCGCTTGGAGGGATTCGATGAGGTTTTGCGCAGCAAGAAGCGCCTCGTCCTGTGTGCCACGGCGGAATTCCACCATCAAAACGGCCGCTGGGTCGCCCTGCACGAAGAAGCGGTTTTTCGATTGCTCGATATTGTCCTTGGTGCAGTCGAGCGTGATTTTGTCCACCAGCTCGCACTGGTCGGGGCGGTGCTGCATGGCCAGCAGGGTGGCCTCCATGCACTCGTTTAGCGAAGCGAAATGAGCACAAAGCACGGCGGGCACAGGCGGCGGCAGGGGCACCACGTTCAGCTTCACCGAAGTGGTAAATGCCAGCGTGCCCTCGCTGCCCGTGAGCAGTTTGCAGAGGTTGAAATCGGGGCCGTCGGGGCTGAACGGGCGGTGGTCGAGCAGCACGTCCACGGCATAGCCCGTGTTGCGGCGGTGGATGGTGGACTTGGGGTATTCTTGGCGGATATTATCTTGATTATCAGGGTTTTGCAGCTCTTCGTACACCTGCCGATAGACCTTCCCTTCCAGCGTTTCCTCAGCTGTTTTTGCTAAAAAATCGGCTTCGCCAATGCTTCCGAAAACCACCTCCGAGCCATCGCTCAAAATGGCCTCGATTTCCAGCACGTGGTCACGGGTAGTGCCATGCACGATGCTCGTTGAGCCACAGGAATTGTTGCCGACCATGCCGCCAATCATCGCCCGGTTGGAGGTAGCGGTGACGGGGCCGAAGAACAGGCCGTGTTTTGCCAAAAACAGGTTCAACTCGTCCCGGATGACGCCCGGCTGCACCCGCACCCAGCGTTCTTCCACATTGATTTCGAGGATTTTGTTCCAATGCTTGGACACATCCACCACGATGCCCGTGCCGACGCACTGCCCACCAAGCGAAGTGCCCGCTGTGCGGGGGATGAGGCTGGTTTGGTTGTCCGTTGCGAAGCGGATGAGTTTTTTCACATCGGCCACCGTGCGGGGATAGGCCACGGCGAGCGGCGTTTCTTTGTAAACAGAGGCCTCGCGGATTAGCTTCACGACCTCCTCGGCGGCCCAGATGTCATAGGGACTGGGTTGCACGGGGACGATCACCACGTCGGCGGCCATGATCACGGAGCGCGCCAGTTCGGTGACGCGCGGCGGACCATCGATCACCACGTGGGCATAGTCCTTGGCCAACCCGCCGACGTCCCGATGCAAGGTCGGACGTGGCAACCCGACAACCGTGAAGAGTGGTGAGGATTGCCGTGCGGCTGCCCAGTCGAGTGCCGACCCCTGCGGGTCTGCGTCGATCAGCAGTACGCGCTCACCATGCCGCGCCAGTTCCGCTGCCATGTTGACCGCAAGCGTGGTCTTGCCGACGCCGCCCTTCTGGTTGAGAAATGCGCAAACCATGTTTTGCACTTTTCCTGTTCTGATGATTTGAAGATTCACAGAAAAGAGGAATTCATGCAATGCCCGGAAGCGAAGGAAGTCACTTTCTTCGCTGACCCAT
>JALOMF010000249.1 GCA_025455635.1 Saprospiraceae bacterium
CTAAAATCAAATGGTTTGACGATATAATCATCGGCACCAGCCTCGAACCCACTTATTTTTTTATCAATATCGCCCATGGCCGTCACCATGATGATGGGCACTGCAACGCCCCGTTGGCGCAGGCTTTGGCAAATTTCGTAGCCGCTTTTGAACGGGAGGTTGAGGTCGAGCAGCACAATATCGTAAGCCTTGCCCGCCGCCAACGAATGGCCAAGTGCCCCGTCGGGTGCGTGGTCAACGATAAAGCCATTCTCCTCAAGCCCTTTTTTGATGGAGGCGGCAACTTTCGGTTCGTCTTCGACAAAAAGTACGGTCGGTTGATTCATGTTGAGAAAATTATAGCTACAGGGCTGTCGCCTTTATTCACCAAACTTACACAGACTGCCGCCAACCAGAAAAGCATTGTGATTAAATAAAAATTAAACTTGTCGGGCGCTTCCCAGCGTGCCACGCAGTCAAGGCTCGGGCTTTTTAATTGTAAAACAGGCTGGGCAGTTTAGCTTTGCCCCGAAAATTTGGCAAAGCCAAAACAGGCGAAAAGCTTGTTGCCAATTTTGCTCCGCAATTTTGTTCTGAAATAGCATTCCAAAGGAAACACTGTTTCAAAACAAGGACTGCGACCAAACTGGCCAAATTCAAGCGTCAACAAAGGCAAAACCGCAACTGTTGATGCTGCTGTGCGCATCATTTGTACATTCTTTTTTTATGAAAATAGCCCTCGCCCAACTCAATTTCTTCGTCGGTGATTTCGACGGCAACGTCGCCAAAATGCTCGCCGCCGTGGAGACCGCCAAGCAGCAAGGCGCCGACCTCGTCGTGTTCCCGGAGCTTTCCACCTGCGGCTACCCGCCCCGTGACTTCCTGGAGTTCGACGACTTCATCCGCCGCTCGCAGCGGGCCGTGCTGAAGCTGGCCGAGGCTGCGCAGGGCATCGCCATTGCCGTAGGCTCGCCCAGTAAAAACCCCGTGGTGGAGGGCAAAGACCTCTACAACAGCGCCTATTTTTTGGAGGATGGCCAAATCAAGCATGTGCAGCACAAGGCGCTGCTGCCCACCTACGATGTCTTCGACGAATACCGCCATTTTGAGCCCGCCAAGGAGTTCAGCGTGGTGGAATTCAAGGGCAAACGCATCGCCCTCAGCATCTGTGAAGACCTCTGGAACCTCGGCAACGAAAACCCGCTCTACACCGTGGTGCCGATGGACGAAATGATGCCCCAGAAGCCCGACCTCATCGTGAACCTGAGCGCCTCGCCGTTCACGTACAGCCATGCCGAAGAGCGCATCCACGTGCTGCGGGCCAATGTGCAGCGCTACGGCCTGCCGATGGTGTATTGCAACCAAGTCGGCTCGCAGACGGACATTATTTTCGATGGCGGCAGCATCGTCATTTCGCCGGACGGCAATGTTTACGAAGAAATGCCCTATTGGGAAGAATGTGTAAAAACCTTTGATTTACAGGAAGTTATGAACGGTGGGCGGCACCAAGAGCAGCCCAAGGAAAAGATTGCCCTCATCCACGACGCCCTGCTCTTGGGCATTCGTGATTATTTCAAAAAACTCGGTTTCAAGCAGGCCATCCTCGGCCTCAGCGGCGGCATTGACTCGGCGGTGGTGGCCGTGCTGGCCGCCCGTGCGCTCGGCGAGGACAATGTGCGGGTGCTGCTTATGCCCTCGCAGTTCAGCTCCGACCACTCCATCAACGACGCCCGTGCGCTGGCCGTGAACCTCGGCATCCAGTACGACATCGTGCCCATCGAACCGATTTTTGCGAAGTACGAAGAGACGCTGAAACCGCATTTCCTCGGCTACCCTAACAACGTGACGGAGGAAAACATCCAAGCCCGGATTCGGGGGATGCTGCTCATGGCCATGTCCAACAAATTCGGCAACGTACTGCTCAACACCACCAACAAAAGCGAAATGGCCGTCGGCTACGGCACCCTCTACGGCGACCTCTGCGGCGGCCTTGGACGGCATCGTCATACCCGAAAACAGCATCACCAAGCCGCCCAGTGCCGAGCTGCGCCCCGGCCAAAAAGACTCGGACAGCCTGCCAGAATACGACGTGCTGGACGCCATCCTGTTCCAGTACATCGAGCAGCGGCAAGGCCCGCACGAAATCATCCGCATGGGCTTCGACGAGGCGACGGTGCGCCGTGCGCTGCGGCTGGTGAACATGAGCGAGTTCAAGCGCCACCAAGCAGCGCCCGTGCTGCGGGTATCGTCGAAGGCGTTCGGGGTGGGCAGGAGGTTGCCGATTGTGGGGAAGTATTTGTCGTGAGTTTTTTCACGCTGGCCTGGCTTTGGCGAGCTTTTCCATGTCCGAGGTGAAGTCGGCATGTCCCAAATCCTTGAAAACCCGCAGAAGCGTGCCGATATAGGCGTTCCGGGTCTTGCTGTGGTTCCCCTTCGACAGATAAGCGAAAAACTCGTTGACCAGCGCCTTGTCAATCGGCCTTCACACCATCATTTCCGATTGTGGCTTCGGCACGTACTCAGCTCCTACGCCGCCTCAAGCCGTCCTTCGTAAGTGTGAATGCGGTTGATACCCCCTTTCAGGCGGTGCCGCTTACCCAAATTATCAGTCCAGTGAATAAAAGCTTCCTTGGAGAGGTCTTCAGCAATAAAGACGTGGAAGCGAGTGGATTTTTTTCTACTGGCATAGTGAAGTTTGCCACAGCCGGGACGTACCGGGACATCCGTAAATTTGAAAGCCCTTGCAATTGCAAGGGCTTTTCAAAAAGTGCGGAGAAAGAGGGATTCGAACCCCCGGTACCTTTCAGTACAACGGTTTTCAAGACCGCCGCATTAAACCGCTCTGCCATTTCTCCGGTGCAAAGGTAAGCCCTTTGTGCAAATTGAAAAGGCTTCAACAAATTTTTGTGAAACTTATTGGCGGTTGGGACGGCATAGGCCGTATGGAATAGGAACGGACTGGCAGCTTAGAAATCAATATAAATACTTGTTTTTCAAGGTATTGCGACTGTTGTTTCAGCCTATCTGATTGGATTAGAAATACCCTACATTGAGGGTTTCTATGTTGAAAAAAATGTAATCATTTTTCCAAAATGGGAAGAATCGGGGTTGCCGATTTTACCCCAAACTCGGCTCGTTCAGCCTGTTAAGTTGTGCTGTGATTTGCTTGCGCAGCCCGGCCAGTTCGGCCCATTCCTGTTTTTTGTTGCTTCGCAAAAACGCAGCCCGGCGATTTTGGCCATGCGTTTTCCATTCGTTCAGCCACCACTCCGTGACCAAGCCCAGCGGGAAATAAACTGCCAAAAATGCCCATTTCACCCAAACACCAAGTCCGAAAGCTGTGGCAAGCTGGCCGACGAGCCATGTTCCCAGCCAGATGAAAACTACGTAGCAAACGAAACCTGCCGTGAATTTATAGGTGGGCGTCCAGTGCAGGTCAGCGTTGATGGCACGGCTGATTTTGCCCGACAAAAAAACCGGGAAGAAATGGAGCATGAATCCTGGCACTGCCAGCGGGGCCGTAGCGGCGAGGACTAAGCTAGCACGCTCGAATTCGGCTCCCCTTACTTGCAAATCACTGATTTTCAACGATTTGAGCATGTTGGCGTAGCCAAAAACCAAGTCCGAAAATTGCCCAAACTGTTCGGGGGATTCGGCTTTCCATTTGCGAAGCTTATCCAGCACAGCCTGTGCCCGTTGGAAAGCTTCCACGGGTTGCGCTGGTTTTTCGCTTTGCAAAATCGTTTCGAGGTGATGCAGCAGTTCGTCCTGCTGGCCGTCCTCACAGTCAATGACCACTTGCCGAAGCCCCGTTTCCATGTCCTCGGTGAGGCACCTGACGGCTGCGGTCGGGTCTGACTCGTTCATTAGGCGGTAGTCCGCCACCCGAATTGGTGGCCCAAAAACCTTGATGAACGCCCGGCGGAACCGGGTCGGGTCTTCGTAATTCAAGCCCACGGGCTGGATATTGAGGCCGAGCGACCAGCCACTGCTGGTTTCGGCACTGAGGGCCATCCGTGCCGTGCCGGTTTTTAGCTTGCGCAAGCGCCGCTCCACGTAGCTGCTGCCCTCTGGGGCCACGTAGAGGCAGCCCCGTTGCTTGGCCAAGAAGGTGTTGACCTGCTCAAAACTGGCGGCATTGTTGACGGGCTTGCCCCCGGTGTCTTGTGCCCGCTCCACGGGGATGCAGTACAATTTGCGGAGCAGCCAAGCCGCCACGGGGTTGCGGAACATGCCCGCATTTGCCAAAAAAGTGATTTTCTGCCGGACGGAAATGGCCACGTTCAGGGGGTCGAGCATGGTGCTGGGGTGGTTGCTGACGAAGATGGTCGGCTTGGTGCGGATGGACTTGCCCACCACCGTTATTTTTGAGTAATACACCCAAGTGGCGAGCTGAATCAGCCCGTGCAGGAAGTAGTAGAAAAGGAAAAGCAATGGGTTCAAGCAGGAGTCTTTTAACAGTTCTTACTTTAAAAATGCGGCAATATCGGCAACGACTGCGAGATTTTGCTGCTTGATTTTATTGGCATTGCTGGCAATTCATCTTTGCAAACGCTGATTTCATCGAAAGCAATAAACACATGGATACAGACTAGCGTTTTATTTTCGTTTTTTCAAAAATCAATAATTTTACCGTCAAAAATAAGGAAATGAACAGTTCACCAATCTTGAAATTCATGCTTTGGGCAGGCCTGCTGGTGGGCGGCTTTTTCATTGGCACCGCCTGGAAAAACGCCCACAATAACCTAGCCCTGCCCCAAGACAGCGCCGAAGAATCCCCCTACAACACCAATGAATCGGGCAGCAGTACCACCACCACCCGCTCGCCGATACCCCCTGGCCTGAACGAAGGTGAAAAAGCCACCATCCGGCTCTTCGAGAACGCTGCCCCGACGGTGGCCTATATCACCACCTCCCGGCTCCGGCAGGACTACTGGACCCGCAACGTGATGGAAATCCCGCAGGGCAGCGGCTCCGGCTTCGTCTGGGACAAGGACGGCCACATCATCACCAATTACCACGTGATTCAGGGGGCCGACAAGGCACAAGTGACCCTCGCCGACCGCACCACTTGGGATGCGGAACTGATAGGTGCCGCCCCTGAGAAAGACCTGGCCGTGCTGAAAATCACGGCCCCGAAATCGGCGTTGCGCCCCATCCCCGTCGGCAGCTCCGACAACCTGCTGGTGGGCCAATCGGTGCTGGCCATCGGCAACCCCTTTGGCCTCGACCAAACGCTGACGACGGGCATCATCAGTGCCCTTGGGCGTGAAATCAAGTCGGAGAGCGGCATCCCCATCCGGGACGTGATACAGTCCGATGCTGCCATCAACCCCGGCAACTCCGGCGGCCCGCTGCTCAATTCCAGCGGCGAACTCATCGGCGTGAACACGGCCATCTACAGCCCCAGCGGCGCATCGGCGGGCATTGGCTTCTCCATCCCCGTGGACGTGGTGAAATGGGTGGTGCCCGACCTCATCCAGTTTGGCAAGGTGAACCGCCCCACGCTCGGCATCGAACTGGCCAATGCGCAGACCACGCAACGGCTCGGCATGAAAGGTGCCCTCATCACCCACGTGGCGGAGGGAAGTGCGGCAGAGCGTGCCGGCCTCCAGCCCACGATTCGTGACCGCAGCGGCCGCATCCGCCTCGGCGACGCCATCATTGGCATTAACGGGGAAAAGGTGGAATCTTCCAGCGACCTGATTTTGATACTCGAAAAGTACAAGGCGG
The DNA here is from genome assembly GCA_025455635.1 of Saprospiraceae bacterium. Classification (GTDB taxonomy): domain Bacteria; phylum Bacteroidota; class Bacteroidia; order Chitinophagales; family Saprospiraceae; genus UBA6168. The sequence continues at coordinate 5,713 of JALOMF010000249.1, forward strand.
GCGACAACGTGCGGGTGAAAATCATGAGGGACGACCGGGAGGAAGAAGTGCAGGTAAGGCTTGATGGTGCCAAGTGACGACGACAAAGCATTCAGCCGACTCTCTTTCCATGAAAAAAGCCTGCGAACATACAAGGTTCGCAGGCTTTTTCATTGCGAGCGGAAAATGGGATTCGAACCCACGGCCCTCAGCTTGGGAAGCTGATGCTCTACCAACTGAGCTACTTCCGCTTATTTGCGGGTGTAAAAGTAAAGAACGCCGCAATATCAATTCATCACAGCGGCATATTTTTGAAAAAAATAGTGAATCAGGCCAAATAGCGCATCAGGTAGGAAATGATGCTGTTCACGTTTTCACGGGCGTAGGTGGCTGTGGCCTTATCGGCAAGGTAGTCGTCTTCGCTTTGTACGCTCATGGTGGTCAGGAAAATCACGTTGCTGACCAGGGTGATGAACATCAGGCGGCGCTCGTTGTAGGGGATTTCGTACTTGCGGAAATGCGCCATCAGGTGCCGACAGATGTAGATGGCCATTATCCTGATATTGTCAGGGCTTATCTGCTCGATGGTGATGTTGTTGCTGGAGATGTAGCTGCTGTAGCATAGTTTTAGGCTGCGGTGCGCAAGCTTGAGGGCTAGGTTGTAGCGCCCAGCCATGATGGCCCCGTCAATCCGGTTGAGGTGGCGATTTAGTTTGTCTGAATTCCAATTGATTGCCATGCGTAGCTGCTTAGAGTTGGTTCGGTGTAAAAATTGCGCCAATTTTACTTCCACCTAACGCTTGAGAAGGTAAAAAGGCGGCATGGGGTGCAAGCTTTTTTGCTTTTTTTGTTCCTTTTTTTCAAATAATGCTTCGCCTTAATCAAAAGAGGCCAGTGCTTCCCTGACCATTCGCAGGTAACCGCCCCCAAAAAGGTTGAGATGCACCAACAAATAATAAAGCTGATAGATGCCCAAGCGCTGCTCGAACCCCGGTGAAAGCGGCCAAGCGGCTTCGTATGCTTGGTAAAATTTGCGGTCGAACCCACCGAACAGGCGTGTCATGGCTAAGTCCATTTCACGGTGGGAAAAACTGGCCGCAGGGTCAATCAACACAGGCAGTCCCCGGCCAGAACAAAGGTAGTTCCCACTCCAGAGGTCGCCGTGCACCAAGGCTGGAGGTTCGGCTGGGCAGCAATAGGGCAGTAGTTTGAAGAGCCGCTCAAAGCTTTGATAATCAGGTGTTTGCAGTATTTTTTTTCTCTTCGCAATGTCAAGTTGTGGCTGAAGCCTTTCCTTGGAATAAAAGTCTGGCCAATTGCCATGCTGGCAGTTTTGTTGGGGCAAGGAGCCGATGAAGTTGTCAGTGCCAAGTCCGAAGCTGGGGTCAGTTTTTTGGTGCAATTCGGCCAATGACGAACCGAAGGCTTCCCAAAAGCCTTCTGGCCGGGTGATTTGTTCAATAAATTCCAGCAGCAAGAAGCCGCCATCGGAGGTACTGCCAAAGCCGTAAACTTTTGGGATTTTGAACGGACCTGCCCCACCCAGCAATGCAAGGCCACTGGCCTCAGCCTCGAACATGGTTGCAGCAATGGCGGAGTCGTTGGTTTTTAGGAAAAAGCTCCCATTCTTGGTGTGCAAATGATGCGCCTCATTGATGTTGCCGCCATTTACGGGAGTAATGGTGGTGATATGCTCACCGATAATGGATTGGCAATGTTCAAGGATAGCAGGTGAAGGCACTTTTTTTGGTCAAAGTAAGGTATTTTAACGGGAAGCATCAACCATAACAGGCAAAAAAAAGGTCTCGTTCCAGTTGCCTGGAGCAGAGACCTGCGAGAATCAAACATCACGTATCTTCCTACGATTAGTATTTCGTGATGTGTGTCATCATAAAAAAATCATCATGAAAAAACCCGTATCATAAAGCTCTTTTATTCAAAAAAAAGGGGGTAGAGCGGTCCGTTCTTTAGATGTTTGTCTATGCTAAATTAACCCTTAATATGGCATAGGTTGCAACATATTTAGTAGGAATAATATACTGCAATTTAAGAAGCCATATTGCTTGTGATAGTGTTTCAAGCAGCGGAGTAATCTCGGATATGTTCAAACGATTAACTGTCTTTTAATAAGCCATATTCAAAGTGAATCTGGTCATGGGGATATTGCCAGTAAATTAGGTCAATATCCCCAGCCCAGTTCCAAACTATTTCCCATGGCTATAATTCTTGCGGTATTGGGATTGGTCTCCTTTGAGCCATTTTTTGCTTAAAAAAAAGTCGTTGAAAGACACCTTTGTTGCATAACCCGGAGTCGTTCGCCAGTGGAGAAAGAAAGCTGGTGGCCTCAAAAAATCAGCCACCAACTCCTGTATAATAGACACACGCTCTCTCTCAATTATTGGGTGATTTGATGGATATTATTGTGCATGATGTGCTCAATTAATTCATCTTTAATTTCACCGTTTCAGTTTTTCCCTTGGGTTCGGGCTTACTAAATGTATAGACACCCTCACCTGCAACTGCTTGATTGTCAACGAATTGACTATCATTTATTATGGGCTTTGCCTCACCTTCTACATCCATGTTGAAGATGGCCCCACCCCTAAGATATGCTTCGTTATTGCGGAAAATACAGTTTTTAATAGTTGGGTTG
>JALOMF010000250.1 GCA_025455635.1 Saprospiraceae bacterium
GCTTCAGGCTGAGTGGTGGTAGCTATCATGGCCGATATTTTTTTCAAAGTTGCGTTTTTGTTCAGAAAATCAAACCGTCCCAAGCCATTTCACGGTCTTCGCCAAGCCCTGCTCAAGCGGTGTGGGGGCATAGCCCAGTTCCTGCTTCGCCTTCTCCACCGACAGCTCCCAATTGTAGTGAAACCGCTTGACCCAGGGCGGCGTCAGGATGGGCGGCTTGCCCGTCAGGTTGGCCCGCAGTTCCATGAAATGCGCAGCCACCTTCATCACGGGCAGAGGCACTTTGACCATGCCATGTTGTTTGCCCGATAGGGCTGTAAGTGTCTGGAAAAACTCGTTGAACGAGGCATTGCTGCCGCCGATGATATAGCGCTGCCCTGCCCTACCCTGCCGCATGGCCAGCAGGTGGCCGTCCACCACATCGTCAATGAAGACGTAGTTGCCGATGCTGTTGCCGTCGCCGGGCAGCAGCCGGAACTTGCCCTTGAGGTACATTTGCACCATTCTCGTAACGCCGTTGCTGTCGCTCAGTAGGCCAGGGCCATACACACGGCTGGGGTTCACCGTCACGATTTCGAGGCCCTGCGATTGCTGGGCAAGCGCTTCGGCCATCGCCTTCGAGCGGTCGTAGTCGGTGAAATAGTCCTCGGTGCGGGTAGTGGACTCGTGCGATGGCAGGCCCGGCTTCGAGGGGCTGATGGTGCCTGCAGTGGAGGTGAACACGACCCGGCTGGCACCTGCCCGTTGCGCAGCTTCAAACACATTTTTTGCCCCGACGTGGTTGTAGTCATAGAAGGTCTGCGGGTTTTTGTCCCAAGGTTTGGCGAATGCCGCCACATGAAAAACGGCGTCGCAGCCCTGCACGGCGGCTTCGAGGCTGGGCAGGTCGAGCAGGTCGCCTTTTTTCAAAACCACGCCCGACAAGCCCTTCAACTCGCCCGCTTTTGATTCACTTCTGAAAAGGGCATTTACCGTGTGGCCTTCGGCAACGAGCCGCTTGGTGAGTTGGGTGCCGATATAGCCGGTGGCACCAGTAATCAGGTATTTCATGTTCCTAGTTTTTTTAAAAAACAAAGGTGACACCTTTTTGAAAGATGTCACCTTTTGGTTCAAACTATGTTTTTACAAACATTTATTCAATCACGACTTTACGGGTAAACGTCCCCGTTGCCGTTTTTACTTCCACGAAGTACAAGCCTGCTGGCACGTTGCCCGTGTTCAGTTTCACGGTGCTGGTGCCTATGCCAGTCGTTTGCACAGCAATTCTACGGCCTTGAATGTCCAGCAGCGTTGCGGCGTTGGCCAAACCAGCATTGGCACTGAGCACAAGGTTAACCTCGCTGGTAGCAGGGTTCGGATAAAGTCCGATTTCGCTGCTTTCAAGTTCATTGGTTCCACTGATAATTGGAGCATTGGGGTCCAATTTCAAGTAGAAACGTGGTGTGCCGACGAAGCCGCCGCCGCCATCATTTACCGTAAAAGTGAAATAATCGTAAGGCTGTGCGTCGTTGGTGTTGGTGTAGGTCAGCACGTTGTTGAAGACGTCACGCATCGTGAAAGTGCTGCCGACACCAAGCGTTTGCCCATTGCGTTTCACTTGACCGAACTGAGTATTTACCACAATCGTAAACTCCAGTTCATCAGCAGTGTTGTCAGCATCTGTAGCTATCAAGTTGTCTAAGTAAATGCGGTTTGTGCCAAGCGGCGGCACACCGAGCGTATCGTTCTTGATAATGACTGGGTTGGCAGATTGCAGACCTGCGCAGATTTCCAGTTCCCAATCGTCGAAGTTACCGCCTTCTCCATCCGTGTCCACCACTTCAAGTTCGAGTGTCCAGTTGCCCTGCGAGTTTTTGCCGTTGAAATCGGCCAAACTGCCAAAAGGCTTGTAATTGGTATTTGCAACTGGGCAGTTGGTCAGTGTGGTGGGCGCTTGGTCATTGAAGCCGCAGTTGAAGTTCGACCCGCCACAAGCTGGCTGCGACAAAAGCGTAACGCTGGTATTGTCTGGTGCCTTGAGCCTGATTTGAATGTCACGTATTGCTGACTGGTTACCCTTCACCCTTCTCACGTTCACGTCAGAAATGGTTCCGCCTTGCGGGAAATTGATGACAGAAGTGATGAGGGGCAACCCTGTACCGGGAATGTTGATGTCGTTTTGGTCACCGCTACTTGCTTTCACGATGCAAGCCTGAGCCGCTGTGCGGAAGCTGAACGGGTCGCCAAATTCCCCATCGCCACATGCGTTGCTGGCCCTTACCCTCCAGTAGTAGGTCTGTCCATCGGCGAGCGTCACGCTGGGCGTGTAGGAGTTCGTGGTCAATCCCACTTCACTGTCTAGTACCTGTGCGAAACTAGGGTCAGTCGAAATCTCGATGTCGTAGCTGTCGGCGTTGGGGTTGTTGCTCCAAGTAATGGTAGGCAAAGCCCCTTGGCTCGATGCTCCATCGGTTGGCGTGACCGCAGCGATGCCGCTCAAGTCGGTTTCAACGACATTGAGGAGGAAGTCACGGACTTGGTCGGCTTGGCCTGCCGAAGACGCCACGACTGACAAGGTTACTAGGCCGGTTTGCGAAGCGCCGCTGGTGTTCACGGTCATCACCGTTGATTGGCCAGCGTTCACAGTGGTTGGTGAGAATGTCGCTGTGATTCCAGCCGGTGGGTTGGAAAGCGCAAAGCTCACTTGCCCATCGTAGCTTAGAACAGCGGTCGTATTTAGTTCAAACGAAATTTCGTCGCATGACAAACCTTCGAGTTGGTTGGAACTGAAAACAAAACCAGGGGCTGTTAGCGCCGAAATTGCGAAGTTCTGGTTTGAAATATCGAAGAAAATATTGTCAGCTGCTTCAATCCTGATACGAGCGCTCGTGCTTGGGTTATTAGGCAGCGTCACAAATGCTGTACCGTCGTTGGCTATGTTGGTCGCCAAAACAATGGGGTAAGTGAAACCACCATCTGTGCTCATGTGGATATTCACTTTTTGGCAATTGACGGGAGCCAACTGGGTATTGGCTACGTCCCAGGTCACCTCGATGTGCTGGCCAACGGTGAACGATTCGCCGCCATTCGGGTAGTTTACCAAAAATGGCCCTGCGGCAGCTGTGCTGTTGAACACGATTTCTTCGTAGTTGAAGGCACCTGCATCGGCGTGGTTGTCACGAACGACGAACCTGAAGGTAAGCTCACGGGTAGTCGTAGGCAGCACCTCCCTGATGTCGGATGTATTGCTGATGATGGTCTCAATCCTTGGGAAAATACGGGTCGGATTGGCAGTCGGAGTGTACCATACAAAAAGCGGTGCGGTAGTGATGGGCTGGCCGAGCGTACTGGGTGGACCTAGGTCGTATTGCTCCCAAGTGTAGGTCAGTTGGCTGAGCGGGTCATTGGCGTCAGACCCCACGCCCGTCAGTGAAAACGGCGTTGACCTGGGGATGAAGAAACCGCCCTCCATTGGAATATTGGCTTCTGGCATTTCGTTGCCTACGGCAACAACTTGTTCACATGCATTGCCACCACCTGTACGGGTAAACTCCTGGATGCGCAGCATGGAGTTGATGTGGAAAAATGCGTCGCTGGTAGGTTGTATGTGGTTAACACCGCAAACGCCGTTGCCGTTGTAGCACATGATGGTGGAGCCGCTACCGGGTTCGTAGGCCGTTCCCGGGTTCTCGTTGTCGTCGTCGCATTTGTTGAAAGTATGCGTGGCGTTGAACTGGTGGCCCATCTCGTGACCAGCAATGATGTAAAACAAGGGGCCTGAATATGGGCCAAACTTGCAGGAGGCCGCCCTAGCTTTCGGGAATTGTGAAAGCCCGCCTTCGCTGTTGCACACACCTGCCAAGCTGGCAAGGCCACCGCCATTCGTTCCGAAAACGTGGCCTACGTCGTAGCCCGACACTGTGAATGCGCTGTTTAGCACAGCCGGATTCTCCGAAATCATGTCATCAGTTTGCCCATTCGTGTAGGGGTCAGGGTTGGAGAAGAAGAAAACATCGTCCGTATTGGCGATGAGCACCATCCGCACGGCTGCATCCCGCTCAAAGACGCTGTTCACGTTGTTCATCACGTTTACCACTGCATTCATCACAGAGGTCATCGTGCCCCCCTCGCTGTTGGAATATTCCGCTGTGGTAGCCAGCGCCAAACGGTAGGTGAACAGGTCAACTGGGACTGCGCTGCGCTCGGCGCTCGGTGCAAAATCCCCGTTGTAAGCTGCGATTTCTTCTTCGGTGTGCTTCACTTCGCAATGGTACTGCTGCGCCGCTTCCGTAGTGAAATCCACGTCTTTTACCCAAAAGCTGAGGTAAACCTCGGCTGCTTCGCTGCTGTTGGGAGCAATGAGCGCCGTACCCGTACGGGTGTGGATGATGGCATTGAAGCCATTTGAATTGTAGTCAAAACGCAGCGAGGTATTGGGGTCTTGGATGCTCCTTCCCGCAAAGGTCTTGATGGAGGGATACTTGGCCGCCAATGCTGGCTCCATGATGGGCGACTCCCACACCTGGAATGTCTCCATCGTACCATCTGGCATCGGGAGCACCAACTGGAGCGGGGCGTTTTGCGCAGCAGCCGTGAACTCCATCGGCGCTTGGCGGAGGTGGTTGCGCATGGCGTCGAAATTGAGCGATAGCGACCGCCAGCTTTGCGGCATGAAGTCGGGCCGGGCAAAGTCGGAACGGTTCGACTCGCTCCAGAAGCCTGCCGACGACTGGCCAAACAATGCCAGCACCGTGAGCAGGGCGGTACAAGTAGTCAAGAATTTTTTCATGTGAAAATGGATGTTTAAACTGAATGATGAATCGGGCTACAATAGCACGAGGGCTATTTTGAGGCAAAGCTAAATAACCAGCGCCTGTTTTTTGAGTCAAGGTCGGTCTAAGGTTGGTGAGATGACAAAAATGAGAGAATAGCACGTTTTGACAAATGCTATTTTTTGGCCGACAGCTTTTTCTCCCCGACCCAGTTCCGCTCCCCTGCCAGAATCGGAATGTCCAAGGTGTTCTCCACGGGCGGTATGGGGCAATTGTAGCCATCCGAGTAGTGGCACCAAGGGTTGTAGCATTTGTTGAAATCAATGACCGGGGCACCGGACTCCAAATCCGAGGCCATCAAATCCATGTAGCGCCCGCCTGCGTAGGTCGTCTCGTCGTTGGTCGCATCCCGAAACGGTAGGAACAAGTGGTTGGCATAGAGCGGGTTCTTGCCCATGCTAAGGTTCTGGTAAACGGCCAGTTGCAGCTTTTGCCCATCCAACTCAAAGGAAAGCACGCCGTATTTCACATAAAGCCTGGTGATGCCGCTGTAGGTGGGTAGGTCGAAGGGCTTCTCGTCGGGCGTCCGCTGGAAACTGCAAGTGACCCGGTATTTCTCATCCGCCTCGAAAAAACGTAAGTGCTGAATGTCATCGGCACCGAGCGGCGAGCGGTCGTTGTTCAGGAAGCCAAGCTTGTATTCCTCCCGGTGCTTCACAATTTGCTCCGCAAAACTTGGGGCCACATTTTGGCCAAAAATCATGCTGGAGAACGATGCCAAGCTGACTAAAATCAAGCATAACAATCTAGCTAATGACTTCATGTTTAGCATTTTGTGAAATTAACTACTTAAAAACTATCGTCCTCTTCATCATCGCCCAGCATATCCGCTAGCGAGTCGTTGAAGGTGAGGGTCGCCTCCACGAAGTTTTTGTTGATGGCATTGAACTCGGCGAGGCCGTGCAGCGCCAGCTCCATGAAGGTATAAAGTTGTGCCTTCGGCAAATCAAGCCCCTCCACCAGCCGCTTCAGTCCAGCCACCCGGTCGAGTTCCTTGCGGTAGTCCTGCTCACTGGCGTCGTTGAGGATGTTTACGGAGTTGCCGCCTGAAAACCAAGCTTTTATGATGCCGTAAGGGTCGCTGTCCCGGCCCTTGCGCAGCTTGTCGGGGTCGGGGAAGTATTTCAGGAAAATGGTTTTGATGGAGTCGCCAATCAGCTCCAGTGCCACGACGTAGGGGCCTTCTTGCTCTCCTTCGTAAACGAGTTCCACCTTGCCCGTGATGGCCGGAATCACGCCCCAAAAATCGGTGATGCGGGCCGTCGCCGACTTCTCGCCGTTAATCAACATGCGCCGCTCGGCAGTGCTCACGAGGTTTTCGTAGCCGCTGATGCTGAGGCGGGCCGAGACGCCGCTTTTTTCGTCCACCAACTCGCTCTCACGGGCCGTGAAGCTGATTTGCTCCAACAACACCTGTAATACGGGCGGCACATTGACCATCTTCAACTGCTCAGGTGCCAACTTGGCCTCCTGCTGCGTGATGCGCTGCGCCACCTCAATCGTGCGTGGGTAATGCGTCAAAATCTGGCTCTCGATGCGGTCTTTCAGCGGCGTGATGATGCTGCCCCT
>JALOMF010000251.1 GCA_025455635.1 Saprospiraceae bacterium
CCCAATATTCAATCATTAAAATATTTGTATGAAAAAAGTCCTGACCACACTTGCTTTGCTCATGCCATGCCTATTGGCTTTTGCACAACTCAACAACCCTTGGCTCGACGTACCCGAAACCCAGTTTGCGAGGGAAGATGCCGTGCGCAGGCTCGTGCCTGACAAGTACCGTACCCTGGGCCTCGACCTCGACCTTTTGAAGGGGATTTTGGAAGAAGCCCCCATGCGTTTCACGCCAAAGGCCGTGTCAAATCCAGCCGCCTTGGTCATTCCCATGCCAGATGGCACCATGCAGGAGTTTCAGGTAGTGGAGGCCCCGGTCATGCACCCCGACCTCGCCGCCAAATACCCGGAGATGCGCTCCTTCGCTGGTTGGAGTAAATCGGATGGCACCGCTTACCTCCGCTGCGGCTACACCCAGCGGGGCTTTCATGCACAGGTGTTCTCGGCACACCACAGCACGGCCTATATTGACCTCTATTTCGATAACCCCTTCGAAGCTGCCGACGATAGGCATTACATCAGCTATTTCAAAAAAGACTACACCAACCCCCACGATTTTGAGTGCCTGGTGGAAAGCCCCCATGCGGCAGACCAGACCGAAACCCCCACTCCGCAATCCGAAATCAGCAATCCGAAATCGGTCGGCGATTGCCAGCACCGCAACTACTCCTTGGCCCTGGCTTGCACGGGCGAATACGCTGCTTTTCATGGCGGTACTGTGCCATTGGTCTTGGCAGCCTACAACCTGGCCATCACCCGCATCAATGGGATTTATGAGCGGGAAATGGCCGTTTCCCTCACGCTGGTAGCGAACACCGACCAGCTCATTTTCTTGGATGCCGCCACCGACCCCTACGCCAACAACGACGGCGGTACGATGTTGGGGCAAAACCAAATGACTTGCGACAACGTCATTGGAAATGGCAATTATGACATGGGGCACGTGTTCAGCACGGGCGGCGGCGGCATTGCTTCGCTGAATTCTGTTTGCTCACCAAGCAGCAAGGCGCAGGGGGTGACCGGCCAGGCCAGCCCCATCGGCGACCCATTTGTGGTGGACTACGTGGCCCATGAGATGGGCCACCAGTTCGGCGGAAACCATACCCAAAGCAACAACTGCAACCGTAGCGATGCCACTGCTATGGAACCCGGCAGCGCCAGTACCATCATGGGTTATGCGGGTATTTGCGCCCCCGATGTGCAAAATAACAGCGACGACTATTTCCATACCATCAATTTGGATGAAATGCACGCCCACTTGCTCGGTGGTGGCAATTCCTGCCCGACAAAAACGCCAAGTGGCAACAATGCACCGACTGTTTCGGCACCCGTCACCAACTACAAGGTGCCCATTTCTACGCCGTTTGTACTTACGGCAGTTGGCAGCGACCCCGACCCCAGCGATGTGATTACTTATTGCTGGGAGCAAATGGACAACCAGTCGGCCACCATGCCGCCACTTCCCACCAACAATGGTGGGCCAGCATTCCGCAGTTTTGACCCAAGCACCTCGCCCAAGCGCTACTTCCCCAACCTCCCGGCTGTGGTTGCCAATGCCACACCGACTTGGGAGGTGCTGCCCGCCGTGGGGCGTTCGATGGACTTCCGCTGTACCGTGCGTGACAATCACCCCGGTGCAGGCTGCATCGCCAGTGATGCCAATGTCAGCCTCGACTTCGTGGCAAGCGCTGGCCCTTTCCTCGTGCAGTACCCCAACGACGCAAGCGTGAACCTGAACGCAGGCCAGCAAGTGACCGTAACCTGGGATGTGGCAAATACCCACCTCGACCCCGTGGGCTGCAAGTATGTAAACTTGAATCTATCGGTAGATGGTGGGTTCAATTATCCTTACTCGCTGGTGGTTTCTACGCCGAACGATGGCTCCGAGACGGTGTTCCTACCTGACGTGACCACCACCACAGCACGGGTACAGGTGGAAGCTGCCGACAATGTTTTCTACGATATTTCAAACGAAAACTTTACGATTTCGGCAGCCCAAGCACCGGGGTACACGCTGGCTTTGTCCCCACAGTCGCAGCGGGTTTGCGTTCCCGATATTGCTTCCCTTGAAATTCAAACGGGCGCTCTTTTGGGCTTCGATGTTCCCATTCAGTTTGACATAACAGCGGGGCTGCCCGCTGGAGTGGTGGTGAATTTTGTGAACAACCCCGCTACCCCTGGGCAACTTACAACGCTCTCGCTTGATTTGTCCAGTGTGACCGCTGACGGTGATTACGAAATCGTGTTGAGGGCCATCGCAGGCGAGGATACGGTGTTCACTAACCTCTATTTCAACTTGATTTATAGCGACTTCTCGGCCTTGCAGGAAATAGCGCCTGCCAATGGACAATCTGGCCTTGGCCTCCAGCCGATTTTCACATGGACCGACCTGCCGCAAGTTGATTTCTATGATTTTGAACTGGCAACCAGCCCAGATTTTGAGCCTAGCACCATCATCAACTCGAAGCAGAACCTGACGGAGGCCACTTTCACCCCGACCATTGCGCTCGTTGAGAGCACCATTTACTACTGGCGGGTGCGGCCCTCCAATGATTGTGGCGAAAGCGACTATTTCACGCCGAGGAGCTTCCAAACATTTACCGTGCAATGCTCCCCGTTCGAAAGCCAAGATGTGCCAAAGAACATTTCAGGGATTGGTACGCCGACCATCGAGAGCATCATGCCCATCCTTCAAAATGGTACCATCTCTGACGTAAACGTTAGCCAAATCAAGGGCAACCACGACGTTCTCAACGACTTGAGAATATCACTCGTTAGCCCTGCGGGCACAGTGGTCAAACTATTTGAAAATATTTGCGGCAACGTCACTACTTTTAATTTTGGCCTGAACGATGAGTCGCCGTTCACCATCGCTTGCCCGCCCATCAACGGGTCGTCTTACCAGCCGCAATCATTGCTCAGTGCATTTAACGGTGAAAACACCGTGGGCGAATGGAAACTGCGAGTGGAGGTGATTGACCCTGCGGGCCAGGGTGGTACCCTGGAGAAGTGGGCGCTGGAATTTTGCGCAAGCACCACACCGAACAGCCCCTTCATGGTAAACAACGACACGATTTACCTCAAACCGTTGAACTCCCGCACGATTTTCAACTCCGACTTGGCCGTGGAAGACCCGGACAACCCCAGCTCGGAGCTGCAGTTCACCATCGTGGATGAAACCGAATTTGGCTACCTGAGCCGCAGCGGTGTGCAGCTTGGCATCGGCGACCAATTTACGATGGAAGACATTCATTTTCAACGGATTGCGTACAACAATACCGACGGGGATGCCACCTACGACTTCTTTAGTTTCATCGTTGAAGATGGCACCGGCGGCTGGCTGGGCACGCCCATCATGCACATCGTGATTGATGAAAATGCTGTCGTCAGCGCCAATGAAACGGTGCAGCACAATGAAATCAAGTTGTCACCGAACCCGGCCAGTAGCTTGCTGAATGTCAGTTTCCTACAGCCACTGACTGGCAGCAGCCTCGCTCGGGTCGTGGACGTGCATGGACGTTTGGTCGCTTCGCAAAAAGTGCAGCAGGGCATCGGCCAGTTCCAGCTTGACCTGCGGCCCTTCACCAATGGGGTTTATTTCCTGACCATCCTCACGCCAGAAGGGGTTTTGGCCAAGAAATTCGTGGTGGAGAAATAATTTCCATCACTTGTTTTTGTAAAAAACGGGCTTTCCTGAAACACGGGAAGCCCGTTTTTTTATATTTGCTCGAAGGCTTTAAACAAGTTTTTTTCCTTTTGAAAAATCAAGAATTTTATGCCGTTTGTCATTTACGCAGCCCCAAATTTCACAGAAAATGCCGTCAGGTTCATCGGTACCCTAGCCAATTTGGAAGGGGTGCGGTTGGGCTTGGTCAGTCAAGAGCCAAAGGAGTGGCTGCCATCCGAGGTCCAGTCAAAGCTCGCTGATTTCCACCGGGTCGCCGATGTTTTCGACGCTGCGCAATTGGAGGCTGCGGCCCGTGCGCTATCAGCTAGGCAGGGTACAATACACCGCTTTTTGGCCGCCGTGGAGCAGGCGCAAGAGCCTGTGGCCGAGGTCAGGGAGGCGCTGGGCATCGCTGGCATGGGCGTCGAAGCTGCCAAAAACTTCCGGGACAAGGGCCGCATGAAGAACCTGCTGCGCTCCGCCGGACTACCCTGCGCCCGCCACCAGAAAGTGGTGAGCAACAAGGCAGCCTTCGAGTTTGCGCAAGCGAATGGATTCCCGCTCGTCGTCAAGCCACCAGATGGGGCTGCCTCACAAGCTACCTACCGGGCTACCAATGAGGCCGAGCTGGCCCATGCCCTCTCGATGAACCCCCCGGCAGAGGGCAACGAGGTGCTGCTGGAAGAGTTCATCACGGGCACCGAGCATTCTTTCGATACGTTTTCGATTGCTGGCAAGCCTGTTTTCCACTCGCTCACCCACTACTACCCCAACCCGCTGGAAGCCATGCGGGAACCTTGGATTCAATGGCAAGTGGTGCTGCCAAGGGAGGTCGAGTCGCCAGCTTTTGACGATATAAAAGCGGCTGCCTTCAAGACCCTCGACGTGCTGGGCATGGGCACGGGCATGAGCCATTTGGAGTGGTTTCGGCGCAGTGACGGCAGCTTGGCCATTTCGGAAGTAGCAGCCCGCCCGCCGGGTGCGCAGATTACGACCCTGTTGAGCCGTGCCAATGATTTCGACTGTGTGGCCGCATGGGGCAGGCTCATGATTTTTGACGAGTTCCCGGTGCCGGAGCGCAAATACGCTGTCGGTGCGGCATTCCTGCGGGGCATGGGCCAGGGCCGGGTGCAGCAGGTGCGGGGCTTGGAGCATATCAGCGCCGAGGTTCGCCACTTGATTTGCGATGCAAAAATCCCGAAGCATGGCCAAGAAAAATCGAAAAGCTACGAAGGCGAGGGCTATATCATCGTTCGGCACCGGGAAACGGCGGTCGTTCAGCAAGCACTCAGCCATATCGTTTCCACCGTGCGGGTAGTTTTGGGATAAACTCCAAAACCCCAACAATCACAACAATCCAACAATTCAACAATCAAAAAATGCCTAACCAACTCACCGTCCTTGTCCTAGCTGGCGACGTAAAAGGCCAGCGCCTGATCACCGAATGCAAGCGGGAAGGCTGCCGGGTCTTCGTGCTCACCCGCCATGCCCTCAAGGACGAACCGGGTTGGCCACACGAGGATGTGGACGAGTTTTTTTACATGCCTTCTTTGACCAAAAAAGACGAGGTCATCAACGCTGTGAGCTACCTCGCCCGCACCCAGGTCATTGACCGCATCGTGCCGCTCGATGATTTTGATGTGGAGATTGCTTCTGCCCTTCGGGAACACCTGCGGGTGCCCGGCATGGGCGACACCACCGCCCGCAACTTCCGGGACAAGCTCGCCATGCGCATGGTCACTGCCGAGGCAGGCATCAACGGCCCTGCTTTCGTCCCAATCCTCAACCACAAGGCCATCCATGACTACACGCAATCGGTGCCGGGGCCTTGGGTACTCAAGCCCCGCTCACAGGCTGGCGCTGCGGGCATCAAAAAAGTACATTCCTCGGAGGAACTTTGGCGCCACATCAACCAAATGGGCGATGAGCAGTCGCACTACCTGCTGGAACGGTTCGTGCCCGGAGACATTTACCACGTGGATGCCATCACGATTGACGGTGAAGTGAAGTTCGTGGAGGTGAGCAAATACGGCAAGCCACCGCTCGAAATCATCCAAGGCGGCGGCATTTTCATCACCAGCACGCAGGCCCGCAACAGCAAGGACGTCAAGGAACTGAAGGAACTGAACCAAAAAGTGTTGAAGGCGCTGCATTTTCGGCGGGGCGTCACCCACACCGAGTTCATCAAAAGCCACGCCGATGGCAAGTTTTACTTCCTGGAAACGGCAGCTAGGGTAGGGGGCGCCTATATCGCTGAGGTAGTAGAATACGCCACTGGCGTGAACCTCTGGACGGAGTGGGCCAAGATTGAAATCGCAGGAGAAAAACTGCCCTACCAGTTGCCGAAGGCCAAAAACGGCTACGCTGGCATCTTGCTCTGTTTAGCAAAGCAGGAGTGGCCAGACCTTAGCAGCTACAACGACCCAGAAGTAGTGCTGAAAATCAACAAGAAAAACCACGCTGGCGTGATACTCGCTTCAAAGGACGCCGCTCGTTTGCATGAACTGATGGACAATTATGCGGTCAGGTTCGCCCATGATTTTTTGGCGGCTGCGCCGCATTATGAGAAGATAGAATGGTGAGGTTTTGGACGTAAATTATTCAATAAATAACTGCCTTTTTCAGTTCGTTTTTTTATTCTTTATTCATTGCTATATTTTTTTGCGGGTAAACCACTGAGG
>JALOMF010000252.1 GCA_025455635.1 Saprospiraceae bacterium
ATTATCCCAAGCTTGGGCATGTTGTGTGACATAGTTTTGTGTTTTAAATGCAAGAGCATTAGTGCTTGTAATATGCCAATTTGCAAGTGATTGAAAATCAGTTGTTTGTGAATTTTTGCCTTCTTTTTTTTTCCCGTTTTTGGAAAATAAGCTGATATGGGGAATTTATTTGAACAACAAGAGGGATGTGCTGAGGGGGGAAGTGGCGAGTTTGGACTGTAGGCTCATGTCGTTAAAGTTGCTCCGATTCGGCAAGCCGTATTTCGTAAGATTAGATTTTACTTGGCTATAAGAGGTTTTATAGTCATAAAATGGCGCAATTCCTCGCTTTTTTAATTTCCCAAATAAAAACCAGTTGTCCCATTTTTGGAAAAAACATTAAATGATAATTTATTAAACATTTGATAATCAGCTAGTTGTGAAAATGGCGCATAATTCTCTCTATATATACAAAGCGCAAAAAACGTATGAAGAGAATCGTCATCACACTTACCTTATTGTCGTGCCTTGTTGTAGCGAGGGCGCAGTGGGTATCCACTGTGGCTGGCGTAGTAGAAACCCCTGGCTCCACCGATGGGGCAGCACTCAGCGCCCGGTTTTTCATCCCGCATGGCATCGCAGTGGATACGATGGGGCATATTTTCATCGCCGACCGTGACAACCACACCATCCGCATGTTCGACACCAACACGGGCATGGTGTCCACTATCGCTGGCATGGCTGGCGAACCTGGCAGCGCCGATGGCCTGGGCAGCGCCGCCCGCTTCAATGAGCCTTGGGGCATTTGCGCCACCCCCGATGGGGTGCTCTACGTGGCCGACACAAAAAACAACAAAGTGCGCAAAATAGCGCTCGACGGCACCGTGACGACCATCGCTGGTACCGGCAATTTCGGCACCAGCAATGGCGCAGGGCTATCCTCCACCTTCGGCGACCCCACCGGCATCGAAGTGGACAGCGAGGGCAATATCTACGTCGCCGACCACCTCACGCACATCATCCGAAAAATCAATAAACTGGGCTTGGTGACCACCCTCGCCGGTACGCCCTACGTGCCCGGCGATGCCGACGGAACTGGCCCCAGCGCTGAGTTTTGGCGGCCCTACGGCCTCACCCTCGACCCCGATGGCAATATCCTCGTAGCCGACGAATGGAACCACAAAATCCGGAAAGTGACACCGCTCGGCGAAGTAACCACCCTTGCCGGAAGCGGCCTGGAGGGCCTCCAAAATGGCCCTGCTACCGACGCCGCCTTCAGCTATCCGTGGGACTTGACCGTTGACGATAACGGCAATGTTTACGTCGCTGATGGCTACAACTATGTCATCCGAAAAATCAAGGCCAACGGCGAAGTCGAAACCCTCGCTGGTTCGCCCCAGCAATCGGGTAGCCAAGACGGGAACATCAACGTGGCCTCGTTCAAAGGGGCTACGGGCATCGCTTGGTCGCTGAAAACCCGTGACCTCTTCGTCTGCGATGCCTTCAACCACCTCATCCGCAATGTCACGGTGGACGGCGCACCACCTGCTTCCATTGCACTGGTCAACGTGAACGGTGGAACGACGATTTGCGAAGGGGAGGAAATTACCCTTTCAGCTTCGCCAGCCGCATTTGCCAATTACCGTTTTTTCTTAGACGGCAACTTGGTGCAGGACGATGAAAAAAGCGAGTTCACCACCTCCACGCTTGCGCCCGGCACCCACCAGTTTTGGGTGGAAACCGACCACGAGGGCGAGGTGCTCACCGCTGCCCAAATCACCTTGACGGTACTGCCAGCACCCGTGACCTCCATCTCGGCAGTTGGTGCCCTGAGCTTTTACGAAGGCGATTCGGTCATCCTCATTGCCAGCGGTTTAGGGGATTTTCTTTGGTCAAATGCGGAAACCACCCAAACGATAACTGTCACAGAATCAGGTACTTATTTCGTGGAACTGACGGCGGGCAGCTGCACGGGCATCTCCGCTCCCGTGCTGGTGGAAGTGACGCCGCTGCCCGATGGCCTTTCGGTTTTGGTGCAAGGCAATGGCCAGCTTTGCCCCGATGGCAGCGTGTTGCTGACCTCATCGGCGGCCTCCGGCAACCAGTGGCTCCACAACGGCTGGCCCCTCTCCGGCCAGACCGGGCAGACCCTGGAAGCAACCGAAGCGGGCCTCTACAGTGTGCAGCACACCGACCCCGCCACGGGCATAACGGCCCTATCGGCGGAAGTGGAAATCAAGGCTGCCGAGGCCCGTGCCTTCGACTTCGAGGCACTGCCGAAATCGGGCGTGCCGGGTCAGCCCATCAGCTTCGTGAGCAGTGGCGCCGACCAGCCCGTGGGCTACGAATGGCAGTTTGGCGACCCTGCGTCTGGCCTGCAAAACAGCTCCCAACAGCCCAACGCCACGCATGTTTTCGCCAACGAAGGACTGTACGACATCCAGCTCGTCGCCACCGATGCCAGCGGCTGCAAGCACACCTTGCTCAAGCCGGATTTTGTGCAAATCAGGCTTTCGACGGACGTTTTTCTGCCCAACGCATTTACCCCAAATGGCGACGGCGAGAATGACCTGTTCCGGGCTAGGGGCTTGGTGGATGGCTCGTTTTACATGGCCGTGTACAACCAATGGGGCGAGTTGCTTTTTCAAACAGAAAACCCTGCAACGGGCTGGGATGGCACCAAGGATGGCCTACCCGTGGCTCCCGGTACCTATGCTTATTTTGTGCAAACAGCCCCCAAGGGCAAAGTGCAAGAAGTATCCGGCATGGTGACGCTGCTTCGATAAATACGAAAATTGGCTTTTTGAAAATGCTCCCACTCACTTGACAATGAACAAGTTATACACAATACTCCTTAGCCTTGGCCTCGCCACTTCCCTTGGTGCGCAGGACATGCACCTGTCCAATTACCAGCCAGCGGGCATGTTCTTCAACCCGGCCCTAACGGCAGCGGGCAACTACGATGTTCAGGTAGGCGTACAATACCGCAGCCAGTGGGCCAGCATCCTGAGGGGCTTCACCACGATGGGCACTACCGCCGAAGTTCGGCACAAACAGCTTGGCTTCGGATTCCATTTGCACCAAAACCACGCTGGCCCGGCCAGCATGAAAACCACGGGTGGGATGCTCACGGCATCGTACCGAAAGCAGCTGGCACAGGACGGCTCGCTCACGCTCGGTTTTGGTTTGGGGCGAATGCAGCGCCGGATTAACCCGGAGGTGCTCACCTTCGACAACCAGTACGTCGAGGGCGTGGGCTTCGAGAGTGGGATGCCCAGCCAAGAGAACTTCGAGCGCACCAAGGCCAGCTTCGCCGACCTGGGCACGGGCGTACTGTGGCAGGGCTACTGGGGCAGCACGAAAAACCTGAAAAGCACATTTGGCCTCTCGCTGTCGCATGTTCACTTGCCCAATGAGGGTTTTTTGGGTGAAAAATCGGACCTGCCGACCCGCACCGTGCTGCACGGTAGCTTGGACATGAAAATTGACAACAAACTGCTGCTGACCCCGCATTTCATGCTCCAGAAACAGGGGCTGCACCGCCAGTTTCTCGGTGGGGTCAAAATCAATGGCAGCTTCGACAATAATGCCGATTTTAACGCTGGCATGTCCTACCGCTCGAACGATGCCGTCATCCTGCAAGTGGGCATGGAAATCGGCGACAAATCCATCTGGGCCAGCTACGACGCCAATGTGTCGAAGCTCGAAAAAACAGTGGGCGGCAAGGGGGCCTTCGAACTGGGGCTGTACCTCCGTTTTGGCGACAGCCAGCAAAAAAAACTCAAGGACACCGACAACGACGGCACCTACGACCACCGTGACAAATGCCCAAAACTGCCCGGCCCCAAGGAACTGCAAGGCTGCCCAGAGTCAAGGGCCGCCGCTTCGATGGACGCCGACAAGGACGGCATATCAGATGAACTGGACCAGTGCCCGCTGGAGCCGGGCAAGCCGCAGTTCGACGGCTGCAACGACAGCGACATGGACGGCATCTACGACCAGTTGGACGCCTGCCCCGAAATCTTCGGCCATTTCGAGAACCAGGGCTGCCCCGTCTTCGACCGGGACACCGACCGGGACGGCGTACCCGACCAGGAGGACGCCTGCATCTTCATCAAGGGCTTGCCCGAACTGAACGGCTGCCCCGATACCGACCGGGACGGCGTCTCGGACATTGACGACCGCTGCCCCTACCTGCGTGGCCTCAAGGCCCATCACGGCTGCCCGAACGAGCAGTCCGACGCCGCTGGCATGGAGCCTGATGTGGTGGTGGAGTTCATCACTGCCGAGGCCAGTTTGACGCCCGCTTTCAAGGCCCAACTGGACGATTTTGCGAAGCAAATAAAGGCCATGCCGACGGCAAAACTGTTCATCAGCGGCCACACCGACGCCGAGGGCACGGTGGCCTACAACTATGAACTGGGCCTGCGCCGTGCCAGGGTCGTGCGGGATTATTTGCGCCAGCAAGGCATGCCGATGGAGCGGATGCAGATGATGTCCTACGGCGAAGTGATGCCCAAGCGAACCAACGGCTCGCACGAGGGCCGTGCCGAAAACCGCCGGACGGAAGTGACGGTGATGAAGTGAGGGGGGAATTAACGAATGGTGAAAATCGGATTTGACATGGGCGTAGTTGAAATTGCATTTTTCCCAAAATGGGAATCCGTTCCAAAAATCAAAAAGCAGGTATTTGTTTTTAAAATCATAAAGAATTGATTTAGAGAAAGTTAAGCGAATTTTTTAACTGGCACAATGCTGGATGCCCTAGGGCAAGTGATAATGTAAAACATCCAACCATGTTAAGGCAACTGACATATCTGCTCTTGTTGGCAGTGTTGCTGGCATCGTGCAGCCAGCCACAGCAGCTCTTCCAAAGCCCCGGCCCAGTTACTGACAACCGCAACGTGCTGCGGCAGTATTTCCAGCCTCGGGAGCCAGTCATCCGCCCCGGCGACAAACTCAGCCTCAGCATTTACGGCCACGAAGAATTGAGCATCGGCTCCGCCAACAGCGTCTATAACTCCGACGAGGTGACGGGCAAATGGCTCGTGGTGGACAACGACGGCGAGGTGAACCTCCCGCAAATCGGGCGGATAAAAGTGGCGGGCTACGACATCAAAGAAGTCAATTATTTATTGGAGGAAAAATACCGGATGCTGCTCAAAGACCCCATCATCAACGTGCGGGTGGTCAACCAGTTCGTGACGGTGCTGGGCGAGGTGAACAAGCCCGGCCGCTACCCGCTCGACAACGAGCAGATGTCGCTGGTGGAAATACTCGGCTCGGCGGCTGGCCTGACGCACTACGCCAAGGGCCATGAAGTGAAGGTCATCCGGCAGGTGCAGAACCGCCCCGTGGAGCTGGTGGTGGACCTGACCGACCTCGTCACTTTCAACGAGTACAACGTGCAGCTACAACCCGACGACGTGGTTTATATCGGCCCGAACGAGAACAAGGGCGCCGACGAGAAACTGCGCCGTGGCACGACCATCGCCGGAATCGTGGGCGGCATTGCGCTGGCGCTCTCGGTGATTTTGCGATAAAAAACAAGGCGGATAAAACAACCATTTTGACACAACGCTAACAGAACGCAGCTAGCCTTTTTAGCCATGAATTTCAAAAAAGAGTACAACCTGCTCATTGCACCGCTCATCAAGTCATCGCCCATCATCTTCGGCTTGGTGCTGCTGGCCGTGCTGGGTACCCGCCGTGCCATCACGTACATGACCCCGGAGTACCGTGCCCAAGGTGCCATCAAAATCAACAACCTGAACTACAGCCAGGCTGCGTTCGGGATTTTTGGGGAGGAAAACGGCAACGTGCCCAAGCAGAGCGAAAACTTCTTGACCGAGGTGGAGGTGTTCCGCTCCAAGGACTTGGTGAAAAAGACCTTGCAGCACCTCAACTGGGAGCTGTCGGTGTTCCGGGTGGGCAAACTGCGCCTCGTGGAATTGCAGGACGAATGCCCGTTTGCCATTGATTATCAAGACGTTGCGGAAGCGGAATACAACAAGCTGCACTATTTCGACTACCTCGGCGACGACCGTTTCCGCCTGCGGAAAGGCGGCGAAACCGACTCCACGGGCGTGGAAATCGCCTTGGGTGAAACGGTGTCGCTGCCCGGCCTGCGCTTCGCCGTGCGCAAGCGGGAGGAGGTGCTGGCGCAAAAACCGCACTGCCTCAACCCCGGCGACCGCTTCGCATTTCGGGTAAACAGCTTGGAGGCGCTAGCCAATGCCTATTCCGGCGAGCGGCTTTTTGTGAAACCCGTCGAAAAAGACATTTCCATCGTAAAAATCTACTTCAACCACGAGCTGCCCGAAAAGGCACAAGCCTTCGTGAACGAACTGATGAACACCTACAT
>JALOMF010000253.1 GCA_025455635.1 Saprospiraceae bacterium
ACTTCAAAAAACTACCTTCGCACCGCAAAAAACAGACACGATACCATGAAGAAAACTGCATTGCTGGCTTTGCTGCTGCACGCCTTGTCGGGTTTATCGGCGCAAGTGGATACGGCCAAAGTGGGCCTTTACGTCACCAACCTCTACGATTTCAATATTGCTGATGGCAGTTTCACGACCGAGTTTTGGACCTGGACGATTTACAAAAACGATAGCCTGAACTTTGAGGACACGCAAGAAGTGACCCATTCCAAAAAGTCGAACTTCGCCAACTACAACCTGGAAGACGCTGGCGCAAGCGGGAATTGGATGCAGAAAAAATGCACCGCCGTCATCCTCCAAGACTGGGACGTGCGGCTGTTCCCGTTTGATAAGCAGGTTTTATCCATCAACCTGGAGGATGCCCTGAACGACACCACCGCTTTGATTTATAAGGCCGACGTCGCCAATTCCAAAGTCAGCGACTCCCTCTTGCTCGACGAATGGACCGTGGACAGCTTTAGCGTCAGGGCCAACAGCATCCGCTACAACACCACTTACGGCGACCCCGATTTGCAGGGAGAAAGCGTTTACCCCTCCATTTCCGCCCAAATCTACCTGACCCGTAGCCATTCCAAGGTGACGTTTATCAAGCTGGTCACTGGCGTTTACGTGGCATTTTTCATTTCGCTGCTGGTCTTTCTCATCCAGCCGCACGACACCGATACCCGCATCGGCTTGGCGGTGGGCGGCCTGTTCGCTGCCGTGGGAAACAAGTACATCGTGGAGTCGGTAGTGCCCACCACGACCCAAACGACCTTGGTTGACATCATCCACATCACCACCTTTGCGGCCATACTTTTCATCGTCATCATGGTCATCGTCATTTCTAGGAACTACCATTTTGGGCGGCAAGCACGGGCACATCGGCTCGAAAAGCTGTCGTTTTGGGCCACTTTGCTGGCGTTCGTCGGCATCAATGCTTATTTAATCATGGATTTAATCTGAAGCTATTCCATTTTATGACCCGCCTAAAGTACAGCCTCGCCTTGGCGCTTGTTTTTTTGCTTCGCAACATGGCTGCTGCCCAAGCCGACAGCACCACGGAAACCAAGCCGATACAAATCAGTGGCAACGCCGATGTGTATTTCCGGCTTGCGCAAAACAAGACCGCCTCAACCACCATACCAAGCTACGCCCACGGAAGGCCGGGACTTGGCTGGTTGAACTTGATGATTGAGGGCGATTTCAAGCGCTGGGGATTCGGCACCGAACTGGGTGCGGGCGAGCGGGCCACGCAACTTTATTCCGCCGAAGGCGAGGAATTTTCGTTCATCGTGCAGAGCTTTGCGTTTTACAAAATAAACGAGCGGCTCAAAGCCTCGGCGGGCACCTTCACCACACATTTCAACTACGAGTACACCGAGCCGGGCAGCAACGGCAATTACACCAACACCTATATTTACACGGTAATCCCAGCATCCTACCTGGGCCTGCGCTTGGATTATGCCCTCAACGACCAGTGGTCGTTCATGCTTGGCCTCTATGGCGACAGCGACCGCAGGCAGCTCAAGGGCAATGGCAGGCACGTGGCGGCCCTGGCCAATTACGCTGGGGACAAGCTCAATGTCGCCTTCAATTTCATCGAAGGGCGTGACGGCGACTCGACCCAAGTGCTCATGGCCGATTGCTATGGCGACTATGCCTTCACGGAGCGCTTCAAGCTGGGCTGGGAGTTGCATTTCATGTTGGACAACAACGATGATTTGGGGAAAAGCAACTGGCAGGGACTGGCCATTTACGCCCAGCAACAGCTGGCGCCTAGGTTCTCGCTCAACCTGCGCTCGGAGTGGTTCGATGATGTGGACGGGTACTGGTTCGGGCTGCCAAAGCTGCATGTTTTCTCCAATACGCTCACGGGCAAGTTCACGCTGCACCCGGTCGTGCTCATGCCCGAAATTCGGCTAGACCGCAGCAACGATGCGGTGTTTGCACGCAAAAACGGGACGAACTCCAAGCAGGAGCTGTCGTTTTTGATGGGTGCGTCCGTCTTTTTTTAAAGGAAGAACCAAACCGGGAAAGAAAAGAGTTCGGGGAAAGAGATTTGAACTCTCACAGCCTTGCGGCCACAGGCTTCTGAGACCTGCGTGTCTACCAATTCCACCATCCCCGAAGCTGATTTGAAAAACTGAATTACTTGGTGAAGAACCATTTAAGCCAATTTCCAAAGAATCAAGAAAGTACCGAAGGTGGGACTCGAACCCACACATAGTTGCCTATACTGGATTTTGAATCCAGCGCGTCTACCATTCCGCCACTTCGGCATCAAAATTTCACAAAACGCTGATTGTCAATAATTTGCAAATAAAATAAAAAATAGTGGGTATCCCAATCAGCGCACTTCCATCGAAGCGGGTGCAAATCTATTCAAATTCTCTTTAATTCTCCAAATGTATCGCTGTTTTAAATAAAAATCTTTCACCGGTTCCAAGGCAGTGGCGGGCGTAATCCCGTCCTGAAACCCTTCCATTGCTGGCTTTACGGCTTCCAACATTTCCGCTTCGACTTGTTGCATTTTAGCGCTTGTCGCTTGGAAAACGGCCTCGTCGAAATCAAATTCCAGCTCCATGATGGCCTCATTGATGTCCATCATGTCCATGAGGAAATCTTGGGGCAGTTCTTGCTTGCCTTCAGCCAGCAAACCCTTGGTTTCGAGGATGTAACGCAGCCGCTTGTCGAAATCGGAAAGCGTCAGGTAGGCTTCGTTGTTTTGGGTGGAAAGCTCCAAGATTTCGGCCTGTTTCTCCTCACTTTCAAGGGTGTGGAAATCAGGGTGAAACCGCTTGCTGTTCTTCAAGAAGCGCTGTTTCAGGTCCGCCAAGTCGGGAAAAAACGAAACCGGGATTTGAAAGAAATCGAAATGGTTCATCATTCATCATTCCTTTAAAACAGCCTCGAAATATCCAAGCCCAAGGCGAATACCATCAGCGAAATCAGGATGACAAAGCCGACCATCGTGGCCACTTCCATGAATTTGTCGCTCGGTTTTTTGCCGGTCAGCACCTCAAAAAGCAGGAACATGACGTGGCCACCATCGAGTGCCGGGATGGGCAGCAGGTTGATGAAGGCAAGCACGAGGGACAGCATGGCGGTCAGGTTCCAGAACGAATGCCAGTCCCACACAGGCGAGAACATGCCGCCGATGGAGATGAAGCTGCCCAGGCTTTCCGTCACTTTGATGTCGCCGGAGAACATTTTGCCGTAGGCTTTGAACTGGGAGCCGAGGAAGCTTTTCACCCGCTTCCAGCCCGCCGGGAAGGACTCGAAAAACCCATAATCTTGTTTTTCGGTCTTGAAGAAAACGCTGTAATCGCCCGAAATGCTTGCGCCCACTTTGCCGTTTTCGTCGGTGCGCACGGTAAGGTTGAGGGTATCGGCATTGCGGAGCACCTGCAATTGAATATCGGCGTTCGTCTGTTTATCCTTCAGCACTTTGTCGTAAAAATCTTCAAAATAAGGCGTCGGCTGCCCGTTCAGTCCAATGATTTGGTCGCCGATTTGTACGCCCGCCTTTTCGGCTGGGGCCTGCTCGCATTTTTTCCAAAATAGGAAACCTTCGCATTTGCCCTTGCCAAAACCAGCCACCTTGAATGGCCGACGGGCGCTGTAGAGCATCACGTCCTTGTTTTTGTTCAACGAAAGGTACTCCGCCACTTCGTCGGTGATGGGCAACTTGACCTGTGCGCCGTTGCGCTCCACCGTGAGCGACCTAGCGCCATCAATCACGACCCGGCTCTTCACCACTCCGGGGTTAAAACGTGCCAACTGGTAGGTGTCCACAGCCACTACGTGGTCGCCAGGCTGTATGCCGATGACCATGCCGATGGAGTCGGGCTGCACACCGTTCACCGCGTTTTTGGTGGGCAGGTACTCCTCGCCCCATGTGAAGAAAATCATGGAGTAAATCAGGAAGCCGAGGACAAAATTGACGGTGACGCCACCAATCATGATGATGAGCCGTTGCCAGGCTGGCTTGGAGCGGAACTCCCAAGGCTGCGGCGGCTCTTTCATCTGCTCGGTGTCGAAGCTCTCGTCCACCATGCCCGAAATCTTGACGTAGCCGCCCAATGGCAGCCAGCCGATGCCGTATTCCGTTTCGCCGATTTTTTTCTTGAATAGCTCAAAGTAGGGGTCGAAGAACAGGTAGAATTTTTCCACCCTGGTTTTGAACCACTTGGCAGGCAGGAAGTGGCCAAGCTCGTGCAACACAATCAAAATGGAAAGGCTTAAAATCAACTGCCCTACCTTGATGAGAATATCCATATTTTACAACTGTATTTTGGAGAAATACGGGGGTCTAACCGCCCGGATGGTATCCATTTTTTTTGATGAAGCGCAAAAGTACGCTGATTTCGGTTTTTGCCCGCATTTTTCAGTGAGCAGAACAACGGCAAAGGCAGAAAGTTGGGGCAGCGCAGGGCGGCCACCATGCCTTTTTTGGCATTTGAATCGCTATTTTTGCCCCATGATACTGTTCTACTGCAACGATATTCGGGAGGGCTTCGCCTATTTTTCGGAGGAAGAGACCAAACACTGCGCACAGGTGCTGCGCAAAAAGCCGGGCGACACCGTGCAGTTCATTGACGGCGTGGGGCACTGGTACGAGGGCCTAATCGAGGAGCTGACCAAACGCCAAGCTACCGTGAAAATCACGGCCACCCACCCTGGTACCGACCATACCAGTTTCAGGCTGCACATGGCAGTGGCCCCGCTGAAAAACATGGACCGCTTCGAGTGGTTCCTCGAAAAAGCGACGGAAATCGGGGTGGACGAAATCACCCCGCTGCTCACCGAGCACACCGAACGCAGCAAGCTGAGGTACGACCGCTTGGAAAAAATTATCCTCTCTGCTGCCAAGCAATGCCTGCGCACCAGGCTCCCCAAGCTCAACGAACTCATTGATTTTGAGCATTTTATGAAAAAAACTGAAACCATGCCGCCCGCTGCACGTTTCATCCCGCATTGCCATAAAACGGATTTGCCGCACCTGCTGAACAACTGCACGGCTGGCTCCGACGTTTTAGTGCTCATCGGGCCAGAGGGCGATTTTTCCTTGGAAGAAGTGCGGCAAGCCATGTCGTTGGGCTTCCAAGAAGTCGGCCTCGGCGCCAACCGCCTCCGCACCGAAACAGCGGCAATGGTAGCTTGTCACACCATACATTTAGTCAACAGTAAACAGTAAAATTTGAACGGTAACTTAACGACCGTTCACCGTCAACCATCCACCGTCAACCGTTAAACATGAAATCCATCCCAATCCTTCTGCTCGCTTTGCTCGGTTTTTTCCCTTCGGAAAATGCGCCGCACAAGCTCGCCCTGCTCAAGTACAGCGGCGGCGGCGACTGGTACGCCAACCCAACGGCCCTGACCAATCTCACCAACTACTGCAATGACCAACTGGGCACCAACCTCGACCCTGATTACGGCACGGTGGAAGTGGGCAGCGTTGAATTGTTCAACTACCCGTTCATCCACATGACTGGGCATGGCAACGTCGTTTTCTCTGACATGGAAGCCGAAAACCTGCGAAATTACCTCATTGGCGGTGGCTTCCTGCACATTGACGACAACTATGGCATTGACCCCTTCGTGCGGCCAGCGATGAAAAAAGTGTTCCCGGAACTACAGTTCATCGAGCTGCCGTACAGCCACCCGGTTTACCACCAAAAATTTGAGTTTAAAAATGGATTGCCCAAAATCCACAAGCACGACGACAAGCCTTCACAGGGCTTCGGGCTGTTTTGGGAAGGCCGGTTGGTTTGTTTTTACAGCTACGAATGCGACCTCAGCGATGGTTGGGAAGACCCCGCCGTACACAACGACCCCGAAGAAAAGCGCCAACAAGCCTTGAAAATGGGCGCTAATTTGGTACAGTTTGTTTTCCAGCAATGATAAATTAGGGATGAGGGATGAAAGCCAGTACTTCATCCCTCATCCCTTTTCGGCACCGGGTCTTCGCCGCCAGGCGACCAAGGGTGGCAGCTAGCCAGCCGCTTCAGGCCCATCCAGATTCCCCGAATCACTCCCCATTCCTTGATGGCATCAATGGCGTACTGCGAACAGGTCGGCTGGTAGCGGCACGACGGCGGCGTAAGTGGTGAAATGAACCGCTGGTAAAAGCGGATGGGCAGTATGAAAATATAGCTGATGTACTTTGCCATGCTCGATGATGGTGAAATATTGCGCAAGCAACAAAGCGGCAAAGTAAAGGGTTTTATAGATTTACGATATTAGATTTACGAATTTCGAGGCACACGGCGTTGATTTTCAACAACTTAGGATTCAGTCGAAATCTAAACT
>JALOMF010000254.1 GCA_025455635.1 Saprospiraceae bacterium
ATCAAAAAAACGCACAAAAAAACAATAGCTCGAATTTATATGACAGCTATCCTCCGCGTCGGAGAATAGTCTCCCTCAATCCCATCTCCCTTCCCCTTTCGACAAGCTCCAACGGCCCGCTCCAAGCAGGGCCACGGCCAGTCCACCAAACATCAGCAGGGCGTTCAGTTCGATTTGCCAGCCGCCATAGTCGTTGCGGGCAAAAGCGATGTCACGGTGCGCCACCAGCACGGTCATCAGCATGTTGAAGGCGACGACCAAGCCTGCCGGGCGGCTCCATTTGCCCACGATGATGAGCAGCGGCGCAAGGAACTCGCCGATATAGGCCCCGTAAGCCAGCCAACCGGGCAGCCCGGCACCTTCTACCATGCCCACTGTGCCGGCGATGCCAGTTTCGATTTTGCCGAGGCCGTGCAGGAACAGCACGAGGCCGACGCCAATCCTGAGTAGGAGTTTTCCCCCGTCGGGGTGGTCTAAGAATTTATGTTCCATCATGCTTAAACTATTTTAGGCACGAATTACCTGATTTTTTTCCGAAGCGAGGAAGGGAATTTACAACGAATACGGCATCAGGACCCCAGCGAGCGATTTCAAGTGGCTGCCATTGACTTTGCTTGTTTGATGTCAAGGGTAGTTTTAGCAAAGCCTTAACGTCAATTTTAAACCCCTTGGCATTATACTTGTGTGTTTGTATTGCAAAATTCATCCAGTTCCCCTTCCCCCCGTAATTTTCGAAAACGCATTGCCATGGTTTCTAAAAAATCACTCGCCAGCACGGTGCTTGTGGCCTTCTGCCTAGCTGCTACACCCGCATTTTCACAAATCGATTTCAAGCTGCAATGGTTGCAGGACAGCCTAGCTTGGGGGGTATTCGCCAAGCCGCAAGCTGGCATTGAGCCTTCCGAGTACTTGATAATTGGCTCAGGTCAGGTGACCTTGGTGGCAGCGCCCGGCTCCCAGTTTACCGGCCTCAAGTGCTTCAGCGGCACTTGGGTGCAAAACGCCTACGTGTCCATGCCGAAGGAAAATCCCGACAAGGACTACATCAGCTTTGGCTTGGAGACCGCCGACCCGCCCATGCCGTTCAGGGCAGGGGAGGAGACGCTGCTTTTCACTTTCGCCAGCAAAACGAGCGACTGCCCAACGGAGCAGCTGTACCTCATGCCCAACGATGACCCGTTCAACGTCCCAGCCAATTCCATGAACTCCAACCCCGGCCAGGACATCAGCGTGCTCGACCCCGGCAACGAAAAAACGATGTATTATTTCTCCGAAATATACGCACCTGCGGCATCAGACTGCCGTCCCGGCAAAGCGCCTGCACAAGGGCCTTATATTCATGGCTACGAAAAGCGCCGGAACCGTCGGCAACTCAAGCCATAAGCTATTTTTTTTACAAAAAACCTGTATCGGGCAGCCAAGTGTTCAGCACTTTGCTGCCCGATGCTGTTTATAGTGCCAACTGCCAATCTGCCACGACCCTTTGCCTTTTGCCAACTTTTTTAGTGATTTAGCGTAAAAAAGCTGACACCCCGTCAGGTTTTTCCTTGCGGAATGAAATGTGCTAAACATTCCCACCCCACACAACCTCGCTTCATTTATCTTTGCACTCCTTTTCGATTGCGGATTGCGGACTGCGGATTACGGATTACCCGTGCACCGCAATCCGCAATCCGCAATCCCAAATCCGAAATAGCACCATGCTTGGTTTTTTCAAATCGCTTTTCAAATCTAAACACGAACGGGACTACGACAAATATTCCCCCATCGTGGATGCCGTGAACGAGGAATGGGAGAAGCTGCAGGGCATCTCCAATGACCAGCTCCGCAACAAAACGCTCGAATTCCGCCAGCGCATCGCCGACCACCTTTCTGGCATTGACCAGGACATCGAGTCCATCCTTGTGCAAGCCCGTGAAACCGATGACATCCACCAAAAAGAAGACCTCTTCAAGGAACTGGACGGCCTCAAAAAGGAACGTGACCAGCACTTGGAAGACATCCTCAAGGAGCTGCTGCCAGAAGCCTTCGCAGTGGTGAAAGAGGCTGGCCGCCGTTTCAAGGAAAACCCCACGCTAGCCGTGCAGGCTACCCAGCACGACCGTGACCTCGCCGCAACGCCGGGCAAAAGCTACGTGAAAATTGAGGGCGACATGGCCATCTGGCGCAACTCCTGGCAGGCTGCCGGGGGCGACATCACTTGGAACATGGTGCACTACGACGTGCAGCTCATCGGCGGCTCCGTTTTGCATGAGGGCAAAATCGCCGAAATGGCAACGGGCGAGGGAAAGACCCTTGTGGCCACGCTGCCCGCCTACCTCAACGGCCTCAGCGGCCAAGGCGTTCACGTGGTGACGGTCAACGACTACCTCGCCAAGCGGGACAGTGAGTGGATTGGCCCCGTGATGGAGTTCCTGCTGCTCACCATTGACTGCATTGACAAGCATCGCCCGCACTCCGAACAGCGCCGCAAGGCATATATGTGCGACATCACCTACGGCACCAACAACGAGTTTGGCTTCGACTACCTGCGTGACAACATGGTGCGCTCCCTCGACGAGATGGTGCAGCGCAAGCACCATTTTGCGATGGTGGACGAGGTGGACTCCGTCTTGATTGACGATGCACGTACCCCGCTCATCATCTCTGGCCCCGTGGGCGAAGGCGAGGAGGAGCAGGAGTACAAGCACCTGAAACCAGAAGTGGAGAAGCTGTTGGCTGCGCAACAAAAGCTGTCCAACCAGTATTTGGCCGAGGCCAAAAAGCTGTTTGCCGAAGGCGAACTGGGCAACGACGAGGGAGAGGCCGGCCTCGCCCTGCTTCGTGCGCACCGGGCATTGCCCAAGAGCCGCCCGCTCATCAAGTTCCTCAGCGAGGAAGGCGTGAAGGTGATGCTGCAAAAGGCCGAGAACTTCTACATGCAGGAGAACTCTAAAAACATGCACCTCGTGGACGAGCCGCTGCTTTTCACCATTGATGAAAAAAACAGGGGCGTGGAACTCACCGACAACGGTGCCGAGTGGCTGGCCAAGGGCAAGGACGACCCCGGCTTCTTCATCATGCCCGACCTCGCAGCCCGCATGGTGGAAATTGACGGAAGCGACCTAACCAAGACCGAAAAAGAAGAAGCCAAACTGAAGCTTTCGCAGGAGTTTGCGGTGAAATCGAGCCGCTTGCACGCCATGCACCAGTTGCTGAAGGCGTACACCCTTTTTGAGAAAGACGAAGAGTACGTCGTGATTGATGGCGAGGTGAAAATCGTGGACGAGTCCACGGGCCGTATGATGGAGGGCCGCCGATATTCTGATGGCCTGCACCAAGCACTGGAGGCCAAGGAAAACGTGAAAGTTGGCGAAGCCACCCAAACCTACGCTACCATCACGCTCCAGAACTACTTCCGCATGTACCACAAACTCTGTGGCATGACGGGCACGGCAGAGACGGAGGCCAAGGAACTTTGGGACATCTACAAGCTGGACGTGTCCGTGATACCAACCAACAGGGCCATCCAGCGCCTCGATGCCGAGGATGAAGTCTATAAAACGGCCCGTGAGAAGTACAATGCGGTCATTGACAAAATAGCCCAACTGAGCAAGGCGGGCCGCCCCGTGCTGGTCGGTACCACTTCGGTTGATATTTCTGAAAAACTCAGCCGCCTGCTCTCCATGCGGGGCGTGAAGCACGAGGTACTGAACGCCAAGCAGCACCAACGGGAGGCGTTCATCGTGGCCAAGGCAGGCCAACAGGACGAGAACGGCCACGGCAACGTGACCATCGCCACCAACATGGCAGGCCGGGGCACGGACATTAAATTGGCTACGCCAACCCTGTTCGATGTGGTAAAATCGGGCGGCGGCAAAGGCGGCTACCCCTACACCCTCAAGCAGCGTGGCACGGGCAACGAGCTGGTCATTGACAGCGAAAAACACGAGCTAGCGGGCGCCTTCCAGCTAAAGCCGGGCGTGGAAGTCGTCGGTGGCCTGGCCATCGTGGGCACCGAGCGCCACGACAGCCGCCGGGTTGACCGCCAGCTCAGGGGCCGTTCTGGCCGCCAAGGCGACCCCGGCTCCACACAGTTTTATGTGTCTTTGGAAGACAACCTCATGCGCCTTTTCCAGAGCGAGCGCATCGCTGGTTTGATGGACAAAATGGGCCACCAAGAGGGCGACGTCATCCAGCACTCGATGGTGACGAAGAGCATCGAGCGGGCGCAGCAGAAGGTGGAGGAGAACAATTTCGGCATCCGCAAACGCCTCCTCGAGTACGACGACGTGATGAACATCCAGCGGGAGGCCATTTACAAAAAACGCTACAACGCCCTCAGCGGCGAGCGCCTGCAAGTGGACCTCGACATGATGTTCAGGGGCATGACCGAGAGCATCATCTCATCGCACAAGGCCAATGGCGACTTCGATGCTTTCCGGCAGGATTGCATCGGCGAGCTGGGCTTTGACCCCAATTTCACAGAGGCGGAGTTCAATGGCGGCAAGGTGAACGACCTCGTGGACCGTTTCCAAGAACAGTTTTACGATTTTTACTACCGCAAGGAGCAGCATATTTCGGAGATTCTGATGCCGACCATCCGGCAGGTACACGAGCGGGAAGGCCATCGTTTCAAGCGAATCTCGGTGCCCTACACCGACGGCCGGAGCCGGATGCTGCCCATTGCCGCCGAGTTGGAAGATGCCGTGCGGACCAGTGGCAAGAGCATCATGCGTGACATCGAAAAGGCAGTCACGCTGGCCATTTTGGATGAAAAATGGAAGGAGCACCTCCGCAGCATGGACGAACTGAAGGAGTCGGTGCAGTCGGCAAGTTTCGAGCAGAAAGACCCGCTGGTCATCTATAAAATGGAGGCTTACAAATTGTTCGAGGACTTGGTTTACAGGATAAACGAAGAAACGACCTCTTACCTCTCACAGGGCATGTTGGCGATGGCGCCCAACCAGCAGGTGCAGCAGGCCCGTGAGCCGCAGCGGGTGGACATGAGCAAGATGCAGGTCAGCCGCCCCGGCGAAGGCACCAACGCTGCCCCACCTACCGAGGCACAGGCCCGTGCCCGTGCCGCCGCAGAGGCTGCTTCGCAACCTGCCAAGCCAGAAACTGTGAAGCACCAAGAGCCAAGGGTAGGCCGCAACGACCCTTGCCCTTGTGGCAGCGGTAAAAAATACAAGCAGTGCCACGGGAAGTAAGTGCACGTTTGCAGTCCTGTGGCAATTAGCGACAGGACTGCATCAACTATTTCCCTGTTATTTTGAATTCAAAAAAATTAGTTTTGCGCTCAAATTTTACAAAAACAACACCATGAAAAATCTAGCTCTTGTTTTAAATATCGTCCTGCTTGCGGCGGTTGCGTATTTGTTTTTTGACAAATTTTCTGGCCCTAAGCAAGCGAAACCAGCAGAAGTAGCCACCCCTGCCGATGCGGAAAATACTGCCGCAAAGCCGCTGAAAATCGTGCACGTGAACATTGACAGCCTGCACGAGAAAAGCAACGCCTACCAAGCCATCAAGAAGCAGTTGGAGAAGAAGTTCGCCGACACGGAGGCTTCCCTCAAGGCAAAGCAAGCCGCCTTTGAAAAAGAGTACAAAGAGTACATGACAAAGGCCCAATCCGGTACTATCACGCCGAACGAGTCGCAGAAGTACGAAGAAAGCCTTGGGAAAAAGCAGCAAGCCATCGCCAGTCAGGAACAAAAGGCGAGCGAGGAACTGAAGCAACAATCGGATAAGTTCGATGAGCAGTTCGTGGGCGACATCAAGCACTTCGCTGACTCCTTGCGCACGGCGAATGGCTACGACTACGTGCTGTTGCATGGTGGCATCGTAAGCCCAATGCTTTCGGCAAACGATGGGCTTGACATCACGCAAATCATCGTGGATTTGTTGAACGCCAAGAAGTAAATTCGTAGAAACTTCATTTATTTTTGAAAACAGTTTGGTAATGCCAAACTTGCTCGTATCTTTGCACCCTCATTCAAACGAATGTGTTTGAATTTGTAATATCGCGGGATGGAGCAGTTGGTAGCTCGTCGGGCTCATAACCCGAAGGCCGCAGGTTCAAGTCCTGCTCCCGCCACAAAAATTAAAAAAGCTATCCCGTTTCGGGGTGGCTTTTTTTTTTGCCAAAAACACGCATATCGGCAATTTTAGCCTTTTCAAGGGGCATCCAGTAGTAGCTCAGAAATATTTAACGATTGATTAAAGACCCAAGCGACAGTTTTTTCGTTTAAATATTTAGAAGCTGTTTAGACTTTCATTGATTTGTTGATTCTTCTGAGGAACATGACAGAAAAGGCCAATAAATTCAGAGCTTTCCAGTTTCTGACGGTAGTC
>JALOMF010000255.1 GCA_025455635.1 Saprospiraceae bacterium
GTCCTCAAAAAAATCAACGACATCCTCCACGGCGAGTTCAGCTTCGAGAAAGACCAACGGGACTTCGTCTTCAACAAGCGCCAAAACGGCCACGGCAAGAAAATCCAAGTCCGCTCCGTGAATACCGCTTCTGGTATCAAGTCTTTCGGCATTATTCAGTTGTTGCTGCAAGCGGGCTTTGTGGACAACCGCAGCCTGCTCATCCTCGACGAACCGGAGACGCACCTGCATCCGAAATGGCAGATTGAGTACGCACGGCTCCTGGTCGAACTGGTGAAAAACGATATTCGGGTCATGGTCACCTCGCATAGCCCATACTTGATTCAGGCTTTGAAAGTGTTCAGCGACAAAGAGGGCATTACGGAAAACACCCATTTTTACCTTGCCTCCAGAAAGGAGAAATCGCCCGGCTGCGTAATAGAAAACGTGACGGACGACTTGAACCGCCTCTTCCAAAAACTCTCTGAACCCCTGCAAAATCTGGTATGGCAGTAGAACCCTTCCTCGAAAAATTCTTGGAGATAGGCGTACAGAACGGCTATTTTGAGTTGAGTACCATTGGGAGTGTGGATAAATCGTGCTGTACTGCCGCTACCACAGAAATCATTGATTTTGACAAGCTGAAGGAAAAGCTAGTTCAGGAGAAGGGGCTTCAAACGTTGAAATCTTGTGATGGTTTGAAAATATTGCCGAACAAAGAACGCATTGATTTTGTGGAAATGAAGGGTGTCAGAAAGCTATTGCAATACACCAAAAACCACACAAAACCTGTAGCATTGAAACAAGAAATAAGCGACAAATTCGACAGCTTTAATTTCTTGGGAAAAATCAGGGACAGTTGGACCTTGTTAACCTTGGTAGCAAGCTTAAAAGAGTTTATAGTGGAAGGAGGCACGAGGAATGAGCTTTTTGAAGCAAGGAAGCACCTCGTCATTCTCACAGACATAGACCCCAATGAAAACGCCGTTGAACTTATCGCCCTGAACCTTCAATACCTCGCCACTTTTTCCACGCCCATAGAGCGCCAAATTTCCGAATTGTTTGCAAACGCACTAGATGCCATTCCCGAAGGGCTTTTTCTCAATTTTCAGAAGCCAGTTCTAAAAAGCTGTAAGGAGATTGATGCCTATTACGGAAGCCTCTCTGCATGAAATATACCATAACCTGTGCATGTTTGTGCATGGGTTTTAAATGTGACCAATTGGCCACGTTTAGCTTAAATCCAACCACTTGGCAGGATTTAAAAACCCCATCCATTTGGACGACCTTTGTCTTTAAATAAATTTCAATCAACTGACAATCAACTAATTATGGCAAATAAAAAATCTAAAAAAAGCACAACCCCCGCCGTCACCATCGGCAAAAAAGAGTATTTCAAGGGCATTGGCCGCATCCCCTTCGAGGGGCCGGAGTCCGACAACCCGCTGGCCTTCCGCTTCTACGACGAGAACCGGGAAGTGCAGGGCAAAACCATGAAGGAGCATTTCCGCTTCGCCGTGGCTTGGTGGCACACGCTCTGCGGGACGGGCGGCGACCCGTTCGGCCCCGGCACGAAGGCATTCCCTTGGATGAAATCGAAAGACCCGATGGACCAAGCCAAGGACAAAATGGATGCTGGCTTCGAGTTCATCACCAAGATGGGCATCCCGTTCTATTGCTTCCACGACTACGACCTCGTTGCCGAAGGCGATTCGCTCAAGGAAAGCGGCAAGCGCCTCGAAAAAATCACGGACTACGCCGCAGAAAAGCAAAAAGAATCGGGCGTGCAACTGCTTTGGGGCACGGCCAACCTCTTCAGCCACCCCCGTTACATGAACGGCGCTGCCACGAACCCAGATTTTGAAGTAGTGGCCTACGCTGGGGCACAGGTGAAAAACGCCCTAGACGCCACCATCAAACTGGGCGGCGCAGGCTATGTGTTCTGGGGCGGCAGGGAAGGTTATATGAGCCTGCTGAACACCGACATGAAGCGCGAGCTAGACCACCTCGCCCGCTTCTTGCACATGGCCAAGGACTATGGCCGCAAGAACGGTTTCAAGGGCACTTTTTTCATCGAGCCTAAGCCGATGGAGCCGAGCAAGCACCAGTACGATTTCGACGCGGCAACCTGCCTGGGCTTCCTGCGGGAATACGGCCTGATGGAAGATTTTAAGCTCAACATCGAGGTAAACCACGCCACGCTGGCGCTGCACACGTTCCAGCACGAGCTGCAAGTGTCCGCCAATGCCGGGGCGCTCGGCAGCATGGACGCCAACCGCGGCGACTACCAGAACGGCTGGGACACCGACCAGTTCCCGAACAACGTCATGGAACTGACCGAGGCCATGCTAGTGCTGCTGCAATCGGGCGGCTTGCAGGGCGGTGGCATCAATTTCGACGCCAAGACCCGCCGCAACTCGACCGACTTGGCCGACATCTTCTACGCCCATATCGGCGGCATGGACACCTTCGCCAAGGCGCTGCTGGCTGCCGACGCTGTTTTGCAAAAATCTGATTATCAGAAACTTAGGACGGAGCGCTACGCTTCTTTTGACAAGGGCAAGGGCAAGGACTTCGAGGCGGGCAAGCTCTCGCTGAAGGATTTGGCGAAAATTGCCGACGAAGTTGGCGAACCAAAACAGCGGAGCGGCAAGCAGGAGTTGTTTGAAAACATCATCTGCCGTTTTGCGTAAGCAACAGCAAAAATTAAAGTAAAATCAAGCGTCATGAAAAAGTGGTATTATTTGATAAGCCTGTTTGTGGGCGTGTTATTTTTGACAAGCTGCAAGGAGCCTACCCAAGGCGGAGGTGCTCCTGCCGGTAGCGAGCAAGCGACCTCCCAAGCCATGGCCAGCAGCCTCGTCGGCTATTGGGTTAACGAAGCTTGGTGGGAGGAACTGCAAGCCACCAAATCGCCAAGAAAAGCATTTGCAAAACTGGACGGAATCGCTGGGGCCATCATGCTGCAAGACAGCGCTCGAATCACGGCAAACCTCGCCATCAACTGGCACGAGGGGGCGCAGTACGCCGTGCGGGAGCGGGAGGGCAAGCAAGAACTCTATGACCCAACCAATGCCGCCGTGCAGCCAATGCCGCTGACTTTCCGCTCGGAAGGGGCCATAACCTTGGACAAATCAAATATGGTCCGTTTGGCCACCGACCTCCTAGGGGTGAAGATAGTTGGCCACACTATTTTCGGTGGACAATGGGACTACAAGGGCAAAACCGTTGTGTTCAACCCAGATGGCACGGTGGTCAACATCGACGGCTTTCGCTTTTACGAGCCGCAGCTCGATTACGTGGTTGACCAAACGGGAGCCGACGAGTTTTCCCTGTCAGCGGACGGTGGCTCGCCCGTGTTTTTTGCCTTTAAAATTGAGGGGAACAAACTCACCATTTCCGAGCTGGTGGATGAGGGCGGTACCTCAAAAGTGGGCAAGGTGAAATACGAAATGACGAAGAAATAGCGGTTTAATCCGGCGTTGGAGCAAGCCTTTGGGCGGGACAGCCAACGCCGGGTTTTTTTATGTCAAGCAGCGCTTGCTTAATTGCTTGATAAAGTAGCATTCAGCGGTGCTTCCCTTTTATTCCCCTGATAATCAATCACTTCTACCGTTTGTACGCCTTTGGGCACGAACAAGCTTCGGGTGGATTGGGACAAAAATCCTTGGCCGTAGCCGATTTCCCTGCGTTCGCTGCGCCCGTTTTTCCATGTTAAGTTTAGGTAAAAATCATTGGCTTGAAGTTGGACAAGGCTGCCGACCGAAGTCGAGGTGAACGCTTTCAAACTTCCTTTGTTTTGCCCCGCTATCACTACCTGCCTGCCGTCGCCACCCGCAACAATCGCTAGGCTTTTCCCATCGCCAGGGATGCAGATGCCGCTTTGCCGCATGGGCAGCGGGGCGAATCCGCCATTCCCGTCCCCGAGCAGCACTTGGCCGTTCATGGCATCGGAGTGGCCCATGCCCACCTCTGTGCCGAAGTCGTTGCCAGACAGTAGCAGGTCTTGGTATCCATCGTCGTTGAAGTCCTGCACCAAAATGCCGTGTACCGGGGCCACCTGCGCCGACCTAGGCAGCTCCCGCAGCTCGAACTTGCCGCCACCCAGGTTTTCGATAAAAGAGCTGGCAAACCATTGGGCCTTCAAGACCAGCGGGTCGGCCTCTGGAAATTTCTCCAAGACGGTTTTCATGGTCGCCTTGCCGAGGTCGGCGTGGCGCAGGAACATTCCTTTTATCCTGGTAATCTGCTTCTCCATGTCCAGGCGGTTGAAGTATGGGAACTCCTCCATTTTACCCTTCAAACCCAAGAAAAACGTGGAAGGAATGGCGTCTATCTCGCCGTTTTTATCAAAATCAGCCACGTACATTGCGGCGTACTGCTCGTCGTTTGCTTTGAAAAGTGTGTTCTTGCCGAGGTTGCCCGCCACGTAGTCCATGTCGCCATCGCCATCAAAATCGGCGGCGGCGAGGCTGTTCCACCAGCCCGTCGCAGGCTTGCCGCCCGTGGCGGCCACCGTCACCAATTGGTCGAGCTTACCCTTGTTGTTTTTCAAAAAAACGGGCGACATCCATTCGCCGGCCAGCAGCAGGTCGGCCCAGCCGTCGTTGTCGAAGTCGGTCCAGAGGGCATCGCAGACGAGGCCGAGGTCTTTCAGTGCTGGCGCAACATCGGGGCTGGCGAGGCTGAACTTGGCCTTGCCCTTCGTGCTTTCGTTGACGAGCAGGTAGCTGCTGGCGGGCAGCGGGTACTTGGTGGGAACCACCCGCCCGCCTACGAAAATATCGAGGTCGCCGTCGTGGTCGAAGTCGGCGGCACGGGCGCAGGAGCCGCTTTTGTTGAACGCGGGAAGGGCATCGGCAGCTAGCCTGAACTGGCCGTTTTCATTTAAAAAAAGGCGGTCTTGGTAAATATGGGCACTGTCGGCACTGAATTCGACCCCGCCGCTCACGAGGTAGAGGTCGTTGTCGTTGTCGCCGTCCACATCGAGCAGGAGTGCGCCCGTTTCTTCCTCAATTTTGCGGTTGGTGGGGCTTTTTTCAAACAAATCTTGCTGCGCAAAACCGGGTTTTCCGCCTTCGTTTTGGACAAAAAAAGCGCCTTTGAAAAAGTGAGAGCCGCCCACGTAAAAATCGTCGAGGCCATCGCCGTTCACGTCGCCTACGGCAATGCCGGGGCCATATTGCGAGAGCTTGTGCGGCAGCAGCCGCTGCACGTTGAAGTCAATGAAGTCGCTGTCGCGGTGGGTGAAATTGATGCTTAGTTGGGCAGTCGCATCCTGGAATATCGGGTTGTACGGTAAGTTGCTAGAATTGAACGGGGCCGCCTGTTTGATGTCCAGTTTCAGTACCTGGTTGGTGGGCACGTTTTTCAAAACCTGCCGCAGGGATGGGGTAGGGGAGGCTGCTGGCCAAGTGACCACGATGCTGTCCAACTTAGTTGTTTTGCCGAGGCCGAAATGCGCCCCACCCTCCACGGAGGAAAGGTAGCCGCGGTAGGGCGAGTTTTCGAGGTACTGTTTTTTCCCATTTTCATAAAAAAGCTCCACTGCGGCACCTAGGCCGTTGGGGTTATTTTTTGAGCCTAAGAAATTGATTTTCAGCCAGTTGCTTTGCTCGGGTTTTGTTTCCACCAAGCGGTTTTTGTAAACAAAGGCGCTGTCGTTGATATTGTTCACCACGTAGTCGAGGTCGCCGTCGTTGTCGAGGTCGGCATAGGCGGCACCGTTGGAAAAAGAGGGCTGCGAGAAGCCCCAAGGCAGCGACACGTCCTCGAATTGTGGCATGCTGCCGCCGTCGTTTTGGAAGAGGTAGTTGTGGATTTTAACGACAGGAATCTGCTGGTTGAGCGAGCTGCGGTCGAGCAAGTTGCTGGCCATGGCGTGGTAATCAATGAAGTCGCGGTTGGTGACGTCGCGGGGGAAGCCGTTGGTGATGGCCAGGTCGCGGTCGCCGTCGTTGTCGAAGTCGGCGAAGAGGGGCGACCAGCTCCAGTCGGTGCCAGAGACGCCCGCCAGCATGGAGATTTCGCTGAAAATGGGGTCGCCGCTGCCCTCGGTTTGGGGGGTGGGTCCTTGGTTGAGTTGGAGCGTGTTGCGGATGTACTGGTGCTGGTAGCCGTGGTAGTCGAAGTTCACGAAATTGCTGTAACTATTGGCGGGGAGCATGGTTTTGCGGCGGAAATTGTCCTTGGGCAGCATGTCCACGGCGACCACGTCGGGCATGCCGTCGTTGTTCACGTCGGCGATGTCGTTGCCCATTGCGGAGTAGGAAGTGTGCTTGAAGTAGGTGGCGGCCTTGTCGGTGAAAGTGCCGTCGCCGTTGTTGACCCAAAGCAGGTCGTT
>JALOMF010000256.1 GCA_025455635.1 Saprospiraceae bacterium
CTGTCTGCTGACAGGTAGGGTTTGGTATAACTACCTGAAATTCAATCAATTGCGTTTGAATAATAATTCAAACGAATTTCAACTGGTTACATTCGGTTTAGGATTTAAAATTAACGATGTACCCACAACTCGAATTCCCCAATTCTCCCAATTCAACCAATTCCCATGTCACCCCACCGCCAACCGCTGCGGCTCGGCAGTTTCGGCCAGCATCCGGTAAATCGTGGACTTGCCGATGTCCAGCTTTTTGGCCACGAGCAGCACGTCGTGGTTGTATTTTTCCAGGAAATGATTGATGATGCGGTTCTTGTACTCTTCCAGCGTTAGGCTTTCAGAAAGGAAGGCGGTTTCTTTTCGCACGCTGTTGAACCGGATGTCTTCGGGCTGCACTACGCCATTGCTGGCCATGACGGCGGCCAGTTCCATCAGCGCCTTCAGTTCCCGCACATTGCCGGGAAACGCATAGCCTAGCAGCTTGGACTTGGCTTCCTTGGAGAGTTCGATATTGCCCAGCCCGTTCGATTTTGCGAAGCTATCCAGGAAAAACTCCGACAGCAGCACGATGTCGCTGGCCCGTTCCCGAAGGGGCGGCATGACGATGTTCAGGCCGAGCAGCCGGTAGTAGAGGTCTTCCCGGAAATTGCCCCGCTGCACCTCGTCGGCTAGGCTGCGGTTGGTGGCCGTGATGAGCCGGGCATCGAAGGAGATGGGGCTGTCGCCGCCTACCCGCATGAGTTCCCGCTCTTGCAGCACCCGCAGCAGCTTGGCCTGCATGCTCATGTCCATTTCACCGATTTCATCCAAAAAAAGCGTGCCGCCGTCGGCCAGCTCAAACTGGCCTTTCTTGCGGGTCATGGCGCCCGTGAACGCCCCTTTTTCATAGCCAAAAAGCTCGCTTTCGAGCAGCTCCTTCGGGATGGCGCTCATGTTCACCGCCACGAACGGGCCGTTGCGGCGGGCGGAGTTGTTGTGGATGGACTTGGCCACCAGTTCCTTGCCAGTGCCTGTTTCGCCCACTACCGAAACGGTGATGGTGGACG
The DNA here is from genome assembly GCA_025455635.1 of Saprospiraceae bacterium. Classification (GTDB taxonomy): domain Bacteria; phylum Bacteroidota; class Bacteroidia; order Chitinophagales; family Saprospiraceae; genus UBA6168. The sequence continues at coordinate 1,041 of JALOMF010000256.1, forward strand.
AAGCTGCTTTTTCCATCAATTGAAACACCTCGGTCATGGGCTTGCTGCTGCCCAAGATGGTATTGCCAAACTGGGGCTTCGCCAATGCGGCAGGCTGGTGGGCCTGCGCCCGTTCAGCCCGCTCGAAGCGTTCGCTTTTGATGGTGTTCAGCGCCTGCAAGAGGCGCTCCTTGGCATCGTTGTCCTTGGTGATGTAGTCCGATGCGCCGGTTTTCAGTAGGCGCACGGCGGTGGGCACGTCAATCTGTCCTGACAGCACGATGACGTGTACGCCGGGGCTGTGCTGCTTGATTTTGCGCAGCGCAACCTCGCCTTCCATATCGGGCAGCATGAAATCAAGGGTAATGATATCTGGCTTGTCGTCGAGCCGCTGGAGCATGGCATGTGCCGTACTGAACACGGTGACTTCATGGTCGGGATTGATGCCCATGACGTACTTGACAAGGCGCTGATAAATAGGATCGTCTTCTACGACGAAAATGCGGGTAGTTTGTTTCTTAACTTTCATGTGGTGAGTGTCGCTAAAACGGGTGTAAATGCAAAAAGGGGAGGTGCTGCCAACTTTGCAAATTGCATTCCCATTTTTGGACTTTTCTTCCAAATCAGGGAAAATATCAAAAAATCATGCTTTCCAAAACACTGACTATCAACACATTAGGCTCAGGCATTAAAATCGCAATTATTTGAAAAACCCCTGTCAAGACATCATGTTTAACAATCGCACCCAGTTCATCAAGGACCTGTTCGGCTGGCTGTCCACCATCGAATACTGCTGGCTGAAGGCCGTCGTGCCCATGCCGGAGGACACGCCCTTGCTGTCCGATATTGATATTTTGGTTCGGGCAAATGACATCCCGGCAACCCTGCTGTTCGTTGCGAAGCACCCCAGCGTGAACTGCTGCCAAACCACCCAAAAAAACGAAGCCACCTACCTCCAAATCAGCTTCAACGACGGCAGCGACCTCAAGCTCGACCTGCTCACGGCCCTCGTGCGCAAGCAATACGAGTACCTGCCGGAAGCTTATGTTTTCAGCAACAGGATTTGGAAAAACGGCGTGGCCACCTACACCCCGCAGCTGCTGCTGGAACACGCCCTGCTCTTCAATTTCCTGAACAACGCCGGGCTGCCCAGCAAGTACGTCCAGCATTTTGAGGCAAAAACCGAGGCCGAGCAAGCCAGCCTGCTCGCCTTCCTCAACGGCAAATACGGCACGGCTTTCCGCAGTTTTCGGCAAATGGCGCATTTCTCCATCAGTTGCCAGCAAAAACTCGAAACGCAGCTCCTTCGCCAAGCCCAGAACGCCCCATTGCGCCGCCTCCGGCGGGGGGGCGGCTTCGCAATGGGCCGCATTTTTTCAACAAAAACAAGCCTGCCCAGCATCATCACTTTCAGCGGGGTGGATGGCGCTGGCAAGACCACCCTCCTCAACGACCTGCGCACGGTGCTGACCGAAAAACTGGGCAAAGAGGTCGTCGTGCTGCGGCACCGCCCCTCGCTGCTGCCCATCCTGAGCGCCTACAAGCACGGCAGGCAGGAGGCCGAGGCCAGGTCCATCGCACGCCTGCCAAGGCAAGGCAACAACGACAGCACCCTGAGTTCCCTGCTGCGGTTCAGCTACTACTTCGCCGACTTCCTCATCGGGCAGGGCTATATCTGGCTGCGCCACACGCTGCCGGGCCGCACCGTCATCTACGACCGCTACTATTTCGACTTCATCGTGGACGCCAAGCGCACCAATATCTCGCTCGGCGAGGCGCTGCCCAAATGGCTCTACCGCTTCGTGGCCAAGCCCGGCCTCAACGTCTTCCTCCACGCCTCCCCCGACGTCATCCGCCAGCGCAAGCAGGAGATGCCCACGGGCGACATCGTGGAAATGACCGCCCGCTACCGGGCCTTGTTCGAGGAACTGGGCAGCCAATACAGCGGCCACTACCTCAGTATCGAAAACCACGACCGCCGAGCCACGCTGGACATCATTTTGACCCACTATTTTTCAAAAAACAGCCAAATAACCGTCCACCAACCACCGTCAACCGAAACCCGTCCACCGTCCACCGTCAACCGTAACCCGTCAACCGTCCTGCACCCATGCTGAAACGCCTGCTCACCAAGTTCATCCGCCGGAAGAACCCGGCTTTCCGTTTCGACGAGGCCGTGACGCCGCTCGTGCTGCGGGAACTTGCGCAGCAAAAACTGGGCGCATGGCTGCGGGCACAGCGGCTCTGGCTGCGCGGCAGGCGGCCTTCCGGCCTTTTTTTGGGTAAAAACGTGCGGCTGTCCAACCTGCCCAATATCCGATTTGGCCGCTTGGTGCAGTTGGAAGAACACGTGTACGTTTCGGCGCTTGGCCAGCGGCCCATCAGCTTCGGCAACAACGTGCGAATTGGCGCATTCAGCCGCATCATCACCTCCACGACCTTGAACGAACTAGGCTCGCACATCCGCATCGGCAACAACGTGGGCATCGGCGAATTCGCCTACCTCGGCGGCGCTGGCGGCCTCGACATCGGCGACGACTGCATCATCGGGCAGTACTTCAGTTGCCACCCCGAAAACCATGTTTTCGATGACCCCGACCAGCCAATCCGGCTGCAAGGCACCACCCGGCAGGGCATCCGAATCGGCAACAATTGCTGGATTGGCGCCAAGGTGACCATCCTCGACGGCGTGCGCATCGGCAACGGTTGCGTGGTGGCCGCAGGGGCTGTCGTCACCCGCTCCATGCCCGCCAACTCGGTCATCGGTGGCGTACCGGCCAAGGTCTTGAAATCAAGAATTGACACAAAAAGCGATGGCCCGACCCTGGGCCACACTGCGAATAAACCAAGTTTCACGCTCGCATGAAAAAATCAGTCATCATCACTGCTTACGCCGTCAACCCCCGAAAAGGCTCGGAGGACGGCATCGGCTGGAACATCATCCGGCACCTGAGCCGCCATGCCGACGTGGTGGCCGTCACCCGCCGCAACAACCGCCCCGACATCGAGCAGCACCTCGCCCAGCACCCCTTGGCCGCTGGCGAACAGCTCCGCTTCGAGTACTACGACCTGCCACGCTGGGTCACTTTCTGGAAGCGGGGCAGCCGGGGCGCACTGCTCTACCACTACCTGTGGCACCTCGGCGTGGTTTTTTTTATTTTGGGCAAAAAATGGCAGTTCGACCTGGCGCACCACCTCAATTTCAACAGCGACTGGCAGCCGTCGTTCCTGTGGCTGCTGGGCAAGCCCTACGTCTGGGGGCCAGTGGGCCATCACCCGAAAATCCCTTCCGAGTTCATTCTTCCTTACGGGCAAAAAGCGTGGCTCGCCGACCGGGTGCGCTGGTGGACGAAATGCGTTTTCTGGCGGCTCGACCCCTTCCTTTTCATCACCAAAAAAACGGCGAAGCGGGTCATCGGCCTCAATTCGAGCGTGGGCAAGGTGCTTCGGCTTCCTTCGGAAAAAATCGTGACATTGCCCGCCATCGCCTCAGAATTGCCTGATTTTGAGGCAGTTGCATCAACCAAGTTCCGGGTGCTGTCCGTGGGCCGCTTCGTGCCGCTCAAGGGCTTCGACGTGACGGTTCGGGCTTTCGCCCAATTTTACCAACAACAACCTGCGGCGCTGCAAGCCCGCCTCGAACTCGTGCTCATCGGCAAGGGACCGGAGCGAAGCCACCTCGAATCCATCGTCGGGGAGTGCGACCTGCCCGCCAGTGCCATCCGCATCGTGGACTGGGTGGAGCGGGCGGAACTGCCCCGGTTTTTCGCCTCGTCGAAGGCGTTCCTGTTCCCTTCGCACGAGGGCGGCGGCATGGTGGTGGCCGAGGCGATGGGCTTCGGGCTGCCCGTGCTCTGCTTTGACAACGAAGGCCCCGGCGAGAACGTGGACGAGACTTGCGGCGTGAAAGTGCCCTACTCGCTCGGCTACGAGGCAGCAGTCACGGCATTTGCGCAAGCGCTCGACCGCCTGCTGCACGATGCGGATTTTCAGCTAAAACTGTCGAGCGGCGCCCACCGCTATTTTTCCAAAAATTTCGTGTGGGCACGCAAGGCAAGCAAGATTTCCAGGGTGTACGATGCGGTTTTGTCGCCGCAGAAAACAGTGGGTAGGCCTTTGGCCAACACAAAAATCAGAACACCAGCAGCATAAATGCGCCATTTAACAAAAAACGCAAGCAATTGAAAATCAAGCAGTTACCCCAATCCGAAATCCGCAATCCGAAATCGTAAATCGCCTTGCTCGCCATGAAAAAAATCATTTTCGTCCACTTGCTCAACGACTACAGCGGCAGCCCGCTGGTACTTTCCACGGCCATCCAGCAGTTTGTGAAGCAAGGGGTGGAGGTCGAGCTGGTCACGTGCAGCGGCGGCGAGGGCTTCTTGAGCGAAATCGGGGGGGTGCGCTACCGCCATTTCCACTACCAATTTCACGAAAACAAGCTGAAGCGGACGCTGGCCCTGCTGCGCAGCCAAGTCGCTATTTTTTTCAAAATACTGGCAAGTGCCAAGGGCGAAACCGTGGTGTATGTGAACACGCTGCTGCCCTTCGGGGCGGCGCTGGCAGGTCGTTTGCTTCGCAAAAAAGTGGTGTACCACCTGCACGAGACGACCGTGAACCCGCCATTTTTAAAGGTTTTTTTGAAAAAAACGGCCCAAACCTGCGCCTCGGAGGCGATTTATGTTTCGCAGTTCCTGCTGGAACAGGAGCCGCTGCCCGGCGTGCCGTCGAGGGTGGTACACAACTGTTTGCCAAAGGATTTTGTGCGGAAAGCCGAGGAGCACCTGAGCGCCAACCCCCAGAAATCGGGGCCGTTCACGGTGCTGATGCTCTGCTCGCTGAAGGCGTACAAGGGCGTGGGCGAGTACCTGCGCTTGGCCGAGCGCCTGCCGGAACTGCGTTTCGTGCTGGTACTGAACACGAGCTTGGCCAATATCCAGCGGCACTTCCATGGCCAGCCGCTGCCGGAGAACCTCGTGATTTTCCCGGCGCAAAACGACGTGCATTTCTTCTACCGGGAGGCCCACCTTGTGGTGAACCTCTCGCACCCCGAACAGTGGGTGGAGACCTTCGGCATGACGCTGCTGGAGGCCATGAGCTACGGCATTCCCGTCATCGCACCGCCCGTGGGTGGCCCCGTGGAACTGGTGCAGGACGGCTTCAACGGCTACCGGGTTGACCAGCGAGACCTGCCCTTGCTGCTGGAACGGGTGCGGCAGTTGCTCTCGGCCTCGGCGCTGTACCAGTCGCTGTCGAGCAATGCCCGGTCGTTTGCGAAGCAGTTCAGCGAGCAGCG
>JALOMF010000257.1 GCA_025455635.1 Saprospiraceae bacterium
GCCCGGTGCAATGGCACCAATTACCTCGCCATTGACAACTTTTAAAAAAGACAAGCCGCATTCGCTGAGCAAAATGGTATCAGAACCACCAGTCGAAGCTATAATGTACTCTTCACCAACCGCAAGATTGATGCTTGCGAACAAGATGCAATTGGCGCCGTTGCCATCCAATATTGTACGTTGAAGCCCTTCTAAATTTTCGCCAGCGAACGACTTTTTGACCTTGATAGTCAAGCTGTTTGGCTGCGCCGAAAGAACTTTTATATGGTGAACGGAAAGTTGTTCCCATAGCTGACCGTTGTCCGCATCAACGATACTCTCACAGAATGTGGGGATAGGTAGGCAATCGCAGGCATCCATGTTGGCATAGAAGCAGAAAACAAGACAGGTGGAAAGTACAAAAGATTTATTCATAAAAGCATTTTTCACAAAAGACAGGTGGCTTCCAGAAAATGGTTGGAGATTATAGCTCAAACATGGTAGCGGTTCAGCAAATACCGGAAGACAGGTATCAAACCCAAATACAGCACTACCGCAAAAGGCAAGCTCAACAAACACCAGCCTAGCACCGCCTGCAAATTGGCGGAGCCAAGGTCAACCAATGCCGCCAAGAAATCTTGCTCAAAAGCCCTGCCCAGCGAGTCGAGCGAGAGCTTGGCAGGCACGGCGCCCGACACCCACTCCCCTACCCGCACGAACGGTACCAGCAGCAGCAATTGCAGCGGATAAATCAGGTAGCTCAAGGCCAGCATCAGCGGCAGGTTCAGCCGCCAACGCACCGAGATGGCCCCCATCATCAGCGAGGTGACGCCCAGCACTGGGAACAAGCCCAACAGCAAGCCCACGGTCGAGCTGGCAGCCAGTGCACTTGGCGTGGCCCCCTGCGTCATGAACCCTCTTAGCTTCTTGAAAAATGAACCACTTGGCATGTTGTTGGTGAAACCGATGCCCAACTCCTTGGCAAAATTGGAGCACCGACAGGCGATAAAATCAGAACCTACTGCAATAATAGCAACATTGAAGGTCATGCAGCCAGCCCGTTAAGGCACAAAAAATGCCCATTCAGTAGTTAACCATGCCCAACCAGCTTTAGTTTATCAAATAACAAATGTATTTTCACGCTTTAATGCACTAAGATATATGTCCACACTGGCTCACAGGATTTATGTAGGCACACTGGCCGGAATCGTCGTTCTTACCTTTTTCACCTTGCTTATCAAGGGAATCCCCTACTACGCCACCTCGCTCGAAGAGCGGTTTTACCACTCCGACCACCACTTGTTCAAGCCGAGCGGTGTTTTTGGTCACGGGCTGGGCATCATCGGCACCCTGCTCATCGTCATCGGCGTGTTCGGCTACCAGGCCCGCAAGCGCTTCAAGTCGCTCGCCCGGCTGGGCAGGCTCAAATACTGGCTCGAATTCCACATCTTCCTGTGCAGCCTCGGCCCGGTGATGATACTCTTTCACACAGCGTTCAAGTTCGGCGGCATCGTTTCCATCAGCTTCTGGAGCATGGTGGCGGTGGTGGCGAGCGGCATCATCGGCAGGTTTATTTATGTGCAAATACCCCGAACCATCGAGGGGCGGGAACTGAGCCTGAACGAGATTCAGGGCATGAAGGCCAACCTCGGCGAACTGCTGAAAGGCCAGTACCGGATGAACGACACGGGCTACCAATTGGTGCTCGAAGCCGTGAGCGTCAGCCGTCAAAAATTCGGGGCAAACTTGGTTTCGAGCATGTTCAACAAATATTTGGAAGACAAACGGACGCTGCACCAAGTAAAAACCACCCTTCGGGAAAACGGCCTCGCCAGCCCCGACGTTCGCAAAGTGGCCCGGCTGGTGGACAACGAGCTGTCGCTCAACAACCGCATCGAGCGGCTGGACATCATGCGCAAGCTCTTCAAATACTGGCACGTGGCGCATTTGCCATTTGCCCTCATCATGCTCGTCATCATGGTCGTCCACGTCGTGGTGACGATGATGATGGGAGCGAGGTGGGTGTTTTGATTTACGATTTACGATTGCGGATTTACGATTGTGAGCGTACGAGTTAAGAAAAAGTCCTGCTAATTTAATCCATTCAAAGTCCATGCTACTCGAACAAATCATCATCTACGGTACGGTTGGGCTGCTCTGCGGGGTGGTCGTCTATTTTTACCTCAAAAAACAGAAAACGACCTCGCAGAAGACCGCTGCAAAGATTGAAATCGCAAAAATCGTGGGGCTGCACGAGCCTGTTTCGTTGCACCCGGTAATTGACCTCGGCACCTGCATCAAGAGCGGGGCCTGCGTGGAGGCTTGCCCGGAAAAGGACATCATCGGCATCGTGAATGGTCGGGCCAGCTTGATAAATGCAGCGGAATGTGTGGGTCATGGCGCCTGTTTTCATGCTTGTCCGGTGGAGGCGATTTCGCTGGTCATCGGCACCGAGAAGCGGGGCGTGGACCTGCCGCACGTCAGCGAGAACTTCGAGACGAACGTGCCGGGCATCTACATCGCTGGTGAACTCGGCGGCATGGGTTTGATAAAAAACAGCGTGGAACAGGGCGAGCAGGCCATGAACTGCATTGCCCAAACCCTCACGAAAAAAGGGGGCGACGCCTACGACGTGGTCATCATCGGCGCAGGCCCGGCGGGCATTTCCGCCTCGCTGACCGCCAAGCGGCACGGCCTCAATTTCCTCACGCTGGAACAGGATTCGCTGGGCGGCACGGTCTATAATTTCCCCCGCTCCAAAATCGTGATGACGGCCCCGATGAACCTGCCGCAGTACGGGAAAGTGAAACTTTTTGATACCAGCAAGGCCGAGCTACTCGAACTTTGGAACAGCGCCCTGTCGAAAAACGGCATCACCATCCGGGAGCACACGAAGGTGGAGGGCATCCAAATTGACGGTGATATTTTCAAAGTGGTGACGGCCAAGGGCGAGGAAATCAAGGCGAAAAGTGTGCTGCTGGCCATCGGTCGGCGGGGCAGCCCCCGCAAACTCGGCGTGCCGGGCGAGGGCATGGAAAAAGTGGCCTACCGCCTGCTCGAACCCGAAAACGTGATTGGCAAAAACGTGGTAGTGGTCGGCGGCGGCGACTCGGCCATCGAGGCGGCGCTGTCACTTTCGGAGCAAAACAAGGTGGTGCTCAGTTACCGCAGCGACGCCTTCAGCCGGGTGAAACCAAAGAACCGGGAGAAGCTGGACGCCGCCGTTGCCGAAGGCAAAATAGACGTGAAGCTGAAATCGAACGTGGTGAAAATAGACCAGGAACTGGTGGAGCTGGCGCTGTCTGAAAATGGCGGCCAACAGGCCCTGCCCAACGATTTGGTCTATATCTTCGCCGGGGGCGAGCTGCCTACGCAGTTTTTGCAGAAGACGGGGGTGGAGATTACGAAGCGGTTTGGGTACACGGTGAAGAAGCACCGCTAGCCTTCCATCATTTTTCTCAAAGCCTCAAAGTTGGCTTTTTCGTCGAAAATGGCGGCCACCGGAATTTCAAACTCAGGCAGCACGACGCTCTTGATGAAATCGCCGGGGAAAAATTTTCCGTAGGGCAGGTACGATTTGTCCTCCGGCACGAGCAGGGCGAACTGCTCGACGGATTGCTTCACGGGGTCAATAATCCAGTATTCCCGAATGCCGTGCAGGGCGTAGTCGTCGAACTTGATTTTGCGGTCGTTGTGCTTGGTGCTTGGCGAGAGGACTTCCACCACAAAATCGGGGGCCGGGTGCAGCATCGTATCGTCGTCAAAAGTGGCGGCTTTTTCGTTTGACCAAAAGCTGATATCTGGTTCGTAGTCGTTGCGGGTGAGGGCGATGAGTGCTTTTTCGACAGCAACTGTTCCCAATTTTTTGATAAAGACAAAGGTTTTTATCAAGACATTGAGGTTGTTGCTCGATAAATAATGCCCCCGCTTCACAGGCGAGTGCATGACGATTTCGCCGTTGATGAACTCGGCCTTGACGTCTTCGGTGAGCCATTCCCGAAATTCCTCCCGGCGGCGGGCTTCTTCTTCGAGGGCTGTCCGCATTTTTTGGTAAAACAGGACGGCACCAGAGCTTTTCATCACTTTTTCAACGCTCAAATCCATTTGGAACGATTTTGAAAACAAAACTAAGGTTTTTTGAGCAAATATTACAGCAATCGCCCAGTTGGGGCACAGCGCAAAATTGAATTGACACATCGCATTTTACATACCTTTTTTTGGCTGTTGTTGCTCGCTAGCAGCGCCAGCGCCCAGCTTTCGCCCGGCGACCTCGCCACGCCCCATGCCAAGCTGGAGGGCATGAGCAACTGCACCCAGTGCCACGACCTCGGCGACAAGGTGAGCAACAACAAATGCCTCGCCTGCCATAAGGAAATCAAGTCACTGGTGGATAAAAAACGGGGCTACCACGCCTCCAAGGACGTGAAGGGCAAGGACTGCGCCACCTGCCACAGCGACCACCACGGGCGCAAGTTCGACATGGTGCGTTTTGATGAAAAAAAGTTTGACCACAACCTAGCTGGCTACAAGCTCGAAGGCGCCCATGCCAAAGTGGACTGCCGGGAGTGCCACAAGCCCGACTACGTGGCGGATGTAAACCTGAAAAAACGCCGAGAAACCTTCCTCGGCATGGGCCAGCAATGCCTCGACTGCCACACCGACTACCACCAAAAAACCCTCGACAACGACTGCAAAAAGTGCCACGGAATAGACGACTTCAAGCCCGCCTCCAAGTTCAACCACGACAAGGCCGACTTTGCCCTCGTGGGCAAGCACAAAACCGTGGACTGCAAGGAATGCCACAAAATGGAGGTGAAAAACGGCAAGGAGTTCCAGCAGTTTGCGGGGGTTCCGTTCAAGAACTGCAACGCCTGCCACGACGACCCGCACCGCTCGCACCTCGGCACGGACTGCAAGCAATGCCACAACGAGCAGTCCTTCGCCAGCACCAGCAGCCTCTCGAAGTTCAACCACGGCAAGACCAATTTCCCGCTCAAGGGCAGCCACAAAAAAGTGGATTGCGCAAGCTGCCACAGCATGGCCAGCGCCACGCCGCTCAATGTTTTTCAGGATAGATTGGGGGTAAAAACCAACGCCTGCGCCACCTGCCACAAGGACCCGCACGAGGGAAAATTCGGGGCGGACTGCGCTGGCTGCCACAACGAAAACTCCTTCCACAAGGTCGCTGTCGGGAACCTTGACGACTTCAACCACGCCCTCACGGGCTTCGAGCTGGAGGGCAAGCACGCCGCCGTGGACTGCAAGAAATGCCATACCTCCGACAACCTCACCGACCCGCTGCCGCACAACGCCTGCGCTGCTTGCCACTCGGATTTTCACGAAGGGCAGTTCAGCCCCCTACCCCCTAAAGGGGGAGCAGCGCCCGATTGCGCCAATTGCCACACCACCGACGGCTTTGCGGGCAGCACCTTCAGCCTCGAACAACATGCGATGACCAAGTTCCCGCTGGACGGGGCGCATGTGGCGACGCCCTGTTTTGCCTGCCACATGAAGGAGGAGAAATGGCGCTTCCGCAATATCGGCGAGCGCTGTGTGGACTGCCACGCCGACATCCACCAGCAGGTGGGCGATTTCGCTGCCAGTTTTTACCCCAACCAAGACTGCCAGACCTGCCACCTCACCGAGTCGTGGTCGGCCAGCAGCGGGCGCTTCGACCACTCGAAGACGAAGTTTCAGCTAAAAGGTAAGCACCAGACCGTGGACTGCCGAGCCTGTCACCTCAGCGACGAGGAGCCGCCCAAGCGCAGTTTCGCTGGCCTAGCCTCCAAGTGCGCCGACTGCCACGACCATAGCCACGGCAACCAGTTCGAGCAGAACGGCGTCACCGACTGCACCCGCTGCCACAGCCTCGATGCGTGGGAAATGACGAATTTTGACCACAACAAAACGAGGTTCAAGCTGGAAGGGAAACACGCAGAAACGGCCTGCGAGAAATGCCACGTGCCGACAGCGGTGGATGGTTCGATGGTTGTTTTATACCGGATGGAAAGTTTCGAGTGCGTGGTTTGCCACAAATAAACAGCGCAGCCTGACCTGCGCCGATAGCTTGTTCGCTAAAAATGCCCAAACGCAGCGGCCAAGCCCTTCACCGCCCACTGCCCCACCTGCTGCCCCATCCACACCCCCTGCACTACGCCGTCCCGGAAGTGGATGCCCCTGTACAAGCGGGAAATGGACTCCTCCTCGGCTGCCGCAACAAAGGAAGGAAAGCTCCGAACGGGCAAGCCAAACTCCACCTCCGTATCGTCCACCAGCGCAAAACCGGGGCCGAACACCGCCGTGAGCACCTGCGCTGCTGCAC
>JALOMF010000258.1 GCA_025455635.1 Saprospiraceae bacterium
ATAACCATCAATTCACAATGACCACCTTCCCGATGAAAATATTCCGGGCTGATTTTACCCTCAAAAAATAAGTGCCAGCAGGTAGCCCCGTCGCATCCACCGAGAGCGGTTGGTTGGTCATGTTCCAATTGAAGCTTCGCACTGTCCGGCCTGTATGGTCGGTCATTTCGAGCAGGCCGCTGCCTGCTGTGCTGAAAGGAATTGACACCCTGAAAAGCCCATTGTTTGGGTTAGGCGAGAGGGCTAGGGCTTGCTGCGCTGGGCTGTCAGTGGCCGAGACTTCTTCTTCCACGGTCACGGTCGCCGTGTTGGTTCTCGTGGTATTGCTGAAATTGAAAAGGACCAATGCCGTGTTGTGAACCTGCTCGCCAGCCATGAGGCCAGTGACGGGCTGTATGCTGAACTGCACGAAGCCTTTGCTGGCAAGCTCGTCATCCATTGCCGAAGGCAAAGCGATGCCATTGAAAACGACCTCCAGCACACCGCCCTCCAGCACTGACCAAGTGCATGGGTGGCTGTACGAAAGCATTTTCAAAGTGGAAATATCAAGTTTTTCGCTCAGGCTGTCCCGCACGAAAACATGCGCCACAGCAAGGCTGTCGTTATTCTGGAAACGAATGGTGTAGGTCAGTGGTAGGCCCTGCGCCACTGCTTCTGGCGTGAAGGGGCCTTCGGGAGTGACCGTTTTGCTGGTGCCAAATTGCGCCTCGCTGACCTGTTCCAGCAGCGTCATTTCATTGTCGAGCGGCGTCAAATCCACGTCAATGGGCGTAACCTTGCCCGTGGTAGCCAGTTGCTCGCCTACTTGCGCCTCGGCTCCGACTAGGATGGTGACGGTGAAACTGGCCTTTTCGGCAGGCTGAAGTTCCGGCAGGCTCCATGTTATCTTGTTGCCAATGATTAGGCTTGGTTCGATGCTCGCTCCCGAAAACAGCACTTCCGAAGGCAGTTTCAGCGCCATAATTGGAGCTTGTGGTGTGGTGCCTACGTTGCTGATGGTGATTTGCAGTTGGTTGTTTTGCGTTGGCTGCATTTGGCCGAGCCAGGCCATGTCCAGCCGCAGGTCATTGCTGTTCGGGGTGAAATAGATGCCGAAGTCCTTGCCAACGGCATGTTCATCCTGCACCACGTAGTGCGGTGGGTTCACGGTGGCGTAGTCCGTGGGCGGCATCACCGTGAGCGTATCGCCCAGTGCATCGCCGAAGAACGAGTAGTTGCCAATCGAAGAAGTGGTAGTGTAGGCGTTGGGAGCGCTGGAGCGTACCAAGATATTGGGCAGCGGTGGCTCGCCGGAGTCCCGTATGCCATTGTTGTTTTGGTCTTCGTAAACGATGCCCAAACGGGAGGTCTCTGCGGCTATGTTGCGCTGCCAGAAACCGCCGTTCGTGGTGGAGACGAACAGCATGTCCCCCGCTTTTTGGCAGTAGGTAACGTTCAGGTTCATTAAGCCCTCGCTGAACGGCTCCCAGGTTTGCCCTTCGTCATGACTGACGAAAATGCCATGCCCCCACACTGCCCCGTACAATTTGCTGCCCTCGCCAGTGATGGAAAGGATGCGCATCACGTTGCCATTTGCCGCCAGCGGCAGCCCTGTGGTGGGTACGGGCGACCAAGCAAGCCCGCCATCGGTGCTGACCCAAGTGCCGTTTTTGCCAATCAGGTAAAACTTATCATTGATGAAATGGAAAAAATCGAACTTGGTATATGGGTTCAAAATGTAGTACTGAACGCCAGTGAGCACGATTGACCAAGTATTGCCGCCATCTTGGCTGCGGTGTACCTGCCCCGAATCGTCAACGCCAAGCAGGATGCCATTCCTAGCTATGAAGTCTTGCAGGTTTACGAAAAGCTCGCTGGGCACGGCCAATGGCTGCCAAGTATGACCTCGGTCGCTGGATACATGCAGGTTTGTTGGGTCGAATGCGTAGATTTTATCATCATCCAATGACACGCCAAATGCGCCTGAACCGAATGAGTCGTTGATATACCCAGTGAAAGAAGACATGCCATTTGATATGGTATTAAGGCCGTTCGTTCCCATTAGGTAGGTCGTGTCGTTGAGGTGTTCAATGTCTGATGCACCGCCAAATAGGCCAAAATTCAGCCAGTCCATGCCGCCATTGACGGTATGGTTCAAAACTCCGAAAGCTTGAAAATGGGCAGTTATATCCTTCTCGGACGAAGCGTACAATATGTTTATCCTGCTGGCACGAAACCCATTAGTGGACAAATGCCAGACGGTGTCAGCAATTTGCCGTTGGTAAATGCCATTGTAGCTGGGATAGCTGAGAATGCCATCCAATAATTCAGGGGAGCCATAGATAGGAAAATTATAATTAAGCCCTAAACTATAAGGATAGTGTGCTGGCACCAGTATTTCCCAAGTATTGCCATTATCATAAGAAACCATCGTGGAATATACCCCCGGAGCATACAAAACCCCGTTTTCGCTAACGGCGTAAGCGAGGTAGTTGGGCTGGTAATTGCCGGGAATGGAGGAATCGAGCCATGTTTGGCCGAAATCAGCAGATATAAAACCGCCTTCGGCCAATCCTAAGCTGATTTGGGCATCGAAAATGCCAATCGAATTCACCAAAGCAGATGTCCTTATCAGCGACCAAGTAACCCCGTGGTCGAGCGAGAGGTAAACGCTGGTGTAGTTGGCCACTAGGATGCGGTCGGCATCGAAATCGGCAAATTTTTGGGCGATGGGCGCTATCACCTGCGACCAGTTTTCGCCGTTGTCCTCTGAACGCATAATGGCATAATGCTGCATTCTGAACAACAACGTGTTGCCCGTTTTTGTAAGTTCTATATCAATGGGAGAGACAGTGAAATCCAATTCAGTCATGGGCGTGGTTTTCCACGTTTGCCCCATGTCGCTGCTCTTGTAAAGGAAGGCCCGGTCTGTTCGGTTATCGTTCCAGCTTTTGAGTGGCCCGGCCACGATATATAGCTGGCTGTCGAGCAGTTCCACGGCCACCACGGCATAGTGCCTTGGCACAATGTCCGAAATAACCCAGTTTTTGCCGTTGTCGTTGGAGATGTAGAGGCCGCCAAAGGTGCCGCACCATAGCTGAGTGCCTACTTTTTCCAATGAAGTGGTAAAGGCGCCTTCAGCGCCGGGGATTTGTTGCCATTGTGAAAAAACCGGGGATGCAGCGAGCAGCGAAAGCAGCAGCAGGTAGAGTCGAGTCATTGTTTTTGTGTTTAGAGATGAATGAATTAGTTTGTTGTTCAGTTATTGACAAAGCATGGTGCGATGGGGGAGCGCAGGTGCTGCCACGTATTTCTAAATATTACTGAGGGTGAAAATGGGAATGAAAAGGGAAGGGTTAATGCTGGCCAAAATTGATGCCAAGTAATCAAAATGTAGGAACTACCACCCCAGCACCACCTGCGCCAGCAAAATCTTCATCACCATCGCCGTGGGGAAAACCGTGGCATAGCCGATGTTCGCAGCGCCCGTTTCGTCCTTTTCATTGGCGAAGGCGAGGCAGGCGGGCTGCGTGTGCAGGGCCGACATGACGCCCATGAGCAGGTTGTACGGCATGTTGAACACCAGCCGGAACAACAAGATGCCCAGCAGGGCAGTGGCCAGCGTGACGATGGCACCGAGCGCAATCAGTTGAAAACCAGCCGCTTGGAAGGTGCTGTAAAACGAGTAGCCCGACTTCAAGCCAATGCCAGCGAGGAAGAAAACGGCCCCCATTTGCCGAAGGGTCAGGTTGGCATTGAGGGACATGACCCACACGATGCGGCCACTGCGCCCGATTTTGCCCAAAATCAAGGCGACGATGAGCGGCCCCGCCGCAAAACCAAGGTGGAAGGTGCCGCCCCCCGGCAGCGGCACGGGCACCATGCCCAGCAGCAGCCCCAGCACGATGCCGATGCTGATGCTGATATAATCCACCTCCGACAGCCGCTGGTAGCTGTCACCGAGGTATTTGCTCACGTTTTTCATCTGCTCTTTCGGGGCGATGATGCGCACCCGGTCGCCCGCCTCCAGCGTGAGGTCGAGGCGGCGGGGCATGTCCACGTCGCCCCGGCGGATGCGGGTGATGATGGCCTGGAACTCTCGGTACAGGTGCAGTTCCCGGATGGACTTGCCGATGACGGCCTTGTTGGACACGAAGATGCGGCGCACGGACACCGAGCTGCCATCGAGGGAGAGGTCACGGCCCGTGGGGATGCCCAGCCGCTGCTGGCATTTGTCCAGCTCGCTGGCCAGCCCGACGAGGGTCAGCGTGTCGCCGGAGCGCAGTATCGTGCTCGGCCCCGGTACCTCGATTTCGCTGCTTCCGTAGGGGAGTCGCCGTGAAATGAGCACTTCGCCCAGCTCGCCCGACTCGCCGATGTCACGCAGGCTGCGGCCAATGAACCTCGACTGCGTGACGAAGACGTTGATATGCTCCAGTTCCTCGTTGCTCACGCCCGTGATTTCGGCGGTGCCGGCGGCTTCTTTTTTGAAGTCGATGCGCCAGATGCGAATGCCCATTTGGAACAAAAAAATGACGCCGATGACGCCGATGGGGTAGGAGAGGGAGTAGCCCACGACGGGTTCGGCGAGCAGTTCCCTTGCTGCCGCACTGGTGGGGTCCGAAATGGAATGTTTCAGGATGTCCACCACCGAGGCGAGGGCGGGCGTGTTGGTGAGCGAGCCGCAGAAAAGCCCGGCAGTGAGCGTGGATTTCAGGCCCATCCACTTGCCCAAGGCGATGGTCAGCGCCGCCGACACGACCAGCACGCCCATGACCACGAGGTTGTCCCGCAGCCCCGATTTTTTAAAAGAAGCAAAAAAACTAGGCCCCGACCGCAGCCCGATGGTGTAAACGAACAGCACGAGGCCGAGGATGTAAACGATGTCGGGCAGCGCCATGTCGGGGTGCAGCGCCCCGAAGCCCAGCCCCACGAACAGCACCGCTGCCACCCCGAAACTGAAGCCCGCCACCTTGATGCGCCCGATGAAATAGCCGATGGCAATGACGAGGAACAGCAGCAGGGGCTTGTTTTCGAGAAGGAGTTGGATGGCGGTGTCGGCGAAGTTCATTGGCGCAGAATCTATTTGGGCAAAGGTAGGCAAGTTGGCAGATAGCCTCGACTAAGATGGAACTTGCGAATGCCCCCTGCCCCAGTACTGGCCTAATTTGGCCATGCTGGTTGGTGAAAAATACTGACTTGCTTGCAAAAACTAGTGTTGGTTCACAAACCAAGCTTATCACCTATTTTTGCCCGAAATCGAATCCACCTTGTTCCAATTCCTGACCGCACCCTACCCATTCCACCGCAATTTCGCATCGGGCTTGGCCTTCGCCATCGGCGTCGGGGCCTTCGTGGCGCTGTTCCTGCTCGTCTTCCAGCCCTTTGGCACGAGGGAGTTTCAGCATGAAAACAAGGCCCTGTTCTTGGCGGGCTACGGCGTGGTGATTGCCGCTTTTATCTGGCTGGGCAGCAACCTGCCACCGAGGGCCTTCCCCCGCTTTTTTGATGAGGAGCGCTGGACGGTGGGCAAGCATATCCTCTTTTCATCGCTGGTTTTCCTGCTGGTTTTCGCTGCCTGCTATGTTTACAAGGACGTGGCGCTTGGCCTCCCGGTCTCATGGCGGGGCTTTTTCGGGTTCCTTCCGTTTGCGTTTTCCATCGCCATTTTCCCCATCGCTGGGCTGGTGATGGGCAGCTACGTGCTGCGCCTAAAACACCACTCCAAAGTGGCCGAGGCCGCCAACAGCCACCTGCATTTGCCAATGGAAAAATCGGCGCTGCGCACCCTCAGTCTGCCCGACGAGAACGGCAAATCCGCCCTCGAACTTGACCCCGACCAATTGCTTTACCTCCAAGCCGCCGACAATTACGTGGAGGTTTTTTATATGGAGAATAGCCAAGCGCCCCGCCGCAGCATCCTTCGCAATACGCTGACCAACCTCGAAGCCACCCTAGCCGAAGCGGGCCTGTTCCGCTGCCACCGCTCCTACCTCGTGAACCTGGGCCGGGTGGAGCGGGTGTCCGGCAATGCGCAGGGCTACCGCTTGCACTTCGCCGGGCTGGAGGCTTCGGTACCTGTGGCAAGGGGGCGCAGCGCCGAGGTTTTGGTGAAATTGCGGTGATTTCCCCCTTGCATTTCGCCCCAAGTGGCCACATTTCGTCCCAAAATCCTGCATTTCACCCCGCCGCTTTGCCGTCCGGCCCTTCCAGCTTGCCTACCTTTTTTCCTGCCAATAGTTTTGGGTTGACAAAGGTTGATTGAAGCCAAGCCATGCGAGTAATCAACCCTTATCAACTGTTATCAACGGGGGCAAGCTCCTCCGCTTTATTGATGCCTACGCCACGCAGGACGTGGCTTTGCGCAGCATCATCTACAAATGCTGCTGGTACGTGGCCTTCCCGCTGCTAGTGCTCGGCCTGTTTCATGGTTTCAAAAAAATGATGACCGAGGCGGGCCTTGCCGACCGGGCCGTGGAGGGCATCCGCACGGGCTTCGTCGGCACGCTGCCGATGCTGCTCGGCGCAGGGTTCTTGGCCGGCTTCCACGTGGACTTCGACCCGATGGCCATCCTCACGGGCTGCCTGCTGGCCGCCGTGGGCGAGGAGCTGCTCTACCGGGCCTTGCTCTTCGGGCAACTCTTCCGCCACGCCCGCTGGGGCTTCCTCTGGGCGGGCATGGCCAGTGCGGTCATATT
>JALOMF010000259.1 GCA_025455635.1 Saprospiraceae bacterium
AATCGCCTGCCTGTAATTTTTTTCTGCCTTGGCTGGGTCTTTCAATTTGTGTTGGTAAGTCCAGCCCAAAGAGCGCAGTGCGCTTTGATGGCCTTCCTCCGCAGCTTTGAGGTAGCATTCTTCAGCCATTTGATAGTCCTGTTCGTCACGGTAAAGATTACCCAAATATCGCCTTGCTTCTGTTTCCCCTTTTTCAATCGCCAGACAATAGTATTCCTTTGCCTTTACAGTGTCTTTTATGTCCTCATGATATAACCTGCCTAAAAGACACAAAGCCCTGAAATGTCCTTCCTCGCTGGCTTTTAGGCATAATTCTTCCGCCTTTTTGTAATCTCTGAATTCGTCATGATACAGGATTGCTAAATCTACCCATGCCTGTGTTTTACCCTTTTCAAGAGCTAATTGGAAATACTCTTCTGCTTTAGTAGCGGCTTTTAACTTATTTTGATACATCCAGCCCAAACTACGCAGGGCACTATGATTTCCTTCTGTGCTTGCTCTTATATAATATTCTTCTGCTTTTGAATAATTCTTATACTCGTAACAATAAATATCAGCCAAGTCTACCCAAGCTATTGTTACTCCTTTTTCAATGGCTTTAACGTAACAATCTTCCGCCTTGGCAGGGTTTTTTAAGTTAACTTCATACATTATGCCCATATTGCGAAAAGCAACTGGATATCCTTCTTCACTAGCCTTGATGTAAAATTCTTCCGCCTTGGCAAAGTTCTTGTATTCGTCCCGGTACAAATCTGCCAAATACCGCCATGCTTCTGTTTCCCCTTTTTCAATCGCTTGTAGATAGAAATTTTCAGCCTTGGAAGGTTCTTTTAAAGTGATTTTATACATCAAACCTAAATATAAAAGCCCGTCATAGCGACCTATTGCAATAGCCTCAAGGTAAAATTCTTCAGATTTTTTGTAGTCTTTGTATTCGTGATAGTACAAATCTGCTAGTCCGATCCATGCACTTGTTTCACCTAATACTATCGCCTTTCGGTAAAATTCTTCAGATTTTGCTCTATTTTTTATATACCTTCTATACATCCTTCCTAAAAACCTAATCGCTTTAACATCCCCATTATTTGCAGCTATTAAATAATATTCTTCTGCAATCGTATATTCCGACAAATAGTCACAAAACACATCCCCAATAACCCTTTCTGGGTGCTCCGCTTTCAACTCTATTGATTTTTGATAATACTGCTCATACAACTCCATCTCCCCCCGATGCCTACACAAAGCACACAATACCAAATAATCCTGCGCCTCTTTTTCCTTTAAGTTTAATAATTCCTGATACGCCCCATCAACATCTTTCCTCTTCAAACAATCCATTGCCTTTTTGAAAAAGGCCATATCTGAACGGGAAACTTGCTCATGTAAAGAAGTATCTTTCGCCTCTAAAAACCGCTCCGTCTGCTTCGCCAATTCATAGCGGCTGCCGAGGTCGTGTTTTTCCGCATGGTAGAGCGCCGTTGAAAAATCATACGCTCCTTTTGGTTGATAAGTCCCCTTTAACATGGACTTCCGCAATTTCCCTGCCCTTTTCGACAACTGCTCCTCATCGCACCAAGCCTCCAAAAATCGTATGAGCCATAGCACTCGGTTTTTATCCCCCTTACGGGCCATGCGCATCAGGTACCAGATATTGAAAAAGCGGTCGTGTACGAGGTAGAGGTGGTTCTTGGTATGGGTGGCCTGCACGTCCACGATATTGTTCTGGTGGAGCTGTTTGAGTTGGGCGGAGACGAGCTTGCTGTCGAGGCGGGTCTTTTGTGCAATTTCCTTGGCGGATACGGCATCCCAGTTCAGGGCGATGGCGTTCACGATTTCCTGCTGCTGCGGCGGCAGGTCGTCCATGCGGTGCTTGTAGAGGGGCGTCACCCGGTCGAGCACGCTTTCGAGGTCGGTGAAGGCGTCGCCGTCCTTGTCGTCCACGAAGATTTCAAAGAGTAGCACCATGCTGCGGGGTATGCCGCCCGTGAGCCTGCGCAGGGTCTCTACCCGCTGCGGCTGTTTTTCGAGGATTTCTTTGATGGGGTTGCCGGGGTAATGCTTGCCGAGTTCGAGCAGCAGGGCCTCTGTTTCTTCTTTGGTGAGGCCATCCAGCCGTTCTATTTTAAACAGTTCGTAAAGCGGGTCGCCATAATCAAAAAAGCTCTCCGCTGCCACCGAGCTTCCGGCGATGATGCGGAGGTCGGGGCAAGTCATCAGCACTTCCCGCAGGCGTTGTTTCTCCTGCTTGCCAAAGCGCTTGAACATATCGCCGAAGTTGTCAATTAAAAGCAGCAGCTTTTTGCCCTGTTGGCGCAAAGCATCAAGCAGCAGGTCGAGGGCAGCCTGTTCGTATTTCACGTCGTTTTTGAGGCGCTCGTACTCCTTGTCCATGCGGTCGAAGAGACCAGCGTAGCGACTGTCCTTTTTCTCCAAATACTGTGCGATGGTCTCCCATAGCTTAAAGAGCTTGGTGATGCCATATTCCTCTTCGTTGAACACGAGCGGGGTAAGCCAGGTGTTGAGGCTTGGGTCGTTTTCCACCTCGTAGCTGAGACGCAGCAGCAGGGTCGTCTTGCCCATGCCCCGCAGCCCCACGATGAGTACGGGCTGCTCAGGGTGCTCCATCTTCGCCTCCTTGATGTCGGCAAACAATTTTTTGAACTTGTTGAGCCGCACCACGAAACTGGCGATGAGCTGCTCCTTGGTGAGTAAGTCGGGGTTATAAATGCTTGCTACTGTACGTGGAGGCACAGCGTAATTTACCGAAGGTTTTTCTTGTCCCACCATGATTGAAGAAGGTATGAGTTGAAACGGTATGCGTTGATGCTTTTATCAAAATGGAAATAGCCATCGTACACGAGGGCTTCGAGTATGGCTTCGAGGCTATCCGAAAGCTGGTGCTCGGCGGCCAAGGCGTTTACGGCATCTTGGGAGAGGCTGTCTTGTTTTGCCAAGCGGTCCAAAAGCATTGTGATAAAGCCATGCTGCGATTTCGGGAAAGCAAGTTCGAGCCGAGTATAATAATGCTCAAAGTAGATATCGTTGCGGACGTTGAGCAATTGGGCAAAGGCCCTGTCCACGGATGCTTCGTCGAGGGGCTGATTGGTGGTCTCAAAAACGTCTATGAGTTCCTGTGCCGCCAATTGGATATGGAAGGGGATGAGCCATTTGATTTTACTTAAAAGGTAGCCCACCATTTCCGGCTTATACTTGACTTGGTAGCGGTTCAGTAGGCGTTGGGTCAGGTCTTCGGCTTCTTCGGGTGTAAGTGGCAGTATGTCCACCACGTTCAGGTCATTGATGACGCTGGTAGAGGTCAGTTTTTTTACCACGGCTGGCAACCCGATAGATCCGGTGTAAATGAAACGGACGTTTTGGTTTGCTTGCTGCCGCTGCTCCCGGTTCAGGCGCAGAAAGGTTTGCGCCTCAGCCTCTCCATGCTTGATTTTGATGTTTTCGACGGTCTGCGGGAACTCGTCCACCATGATGACCAGCATGTTTTCACCGTCGTTGTATTCAGCGATGAATTTTTCAAAGGCAGCTTGGTAAGTTTCAGCTGCTTTGCGTTGTAGGTTCACCTCGATACCGGCAATCTTTACCTTCTCTACTTTTTCTATAATGCTCTTGACCAAGCCGGATACTTTTTCTTTTTGCTTCGCCAAATTGGTGAGGGCAGCGCTTTTCAGCAGTTCATCCAAGAGTTTTTGGTAAAAAGCCTCCGAGTCATGTGCGCTTTCCGTAATGATATAAACAAAATGGAAGCCCGGTCGTGGATGGTCTTCCATATAGCGCATGATGGAGGTCTTACCTACGCGGCGGGGTGCAGCGAGGAACACGTGGGCACCCGACTCCAATCGGCGGTAGATTTTGTTGATGATGCCTTCCCTTGGGAAGAAGTCCTCGCCCCTTGGCGTTTGTCCGACGACGTTTTTCATGTTGGCAAAATTTTTATTGTCAACGCAAAAGTGCATGACAAAAATTTTATTGCCAAGTTTTTTTCAACTTTTTTTGCCTGAATAAAAATTCACGCTCACTTACACCCTACAAAACTTATTGAAGGGTCGAGAAAAAATGCCCCGCTGCCACATGCGCCGCAGCAATTTGCTGTGCAAAATCTATAGCCCGTCCAATATCCCTCCCCTCCGCAAACCGCAGCAGCAGCGAAGCCGCAAACACATCCCCCGCCCCCGTCGGGCTTTTCTCCTCCACTTTCTGGGCTGGGTAGTGCGTGGCAACGCCCGCCTCGAACACCGTGGCGCCCGCAGCGCCCTGCGTGACGACCAGCAGCGGCACCTGCTTCGCAATGGCACGGATCAGCTCCCAATCGCCAGCCACGTCGGCCTCGCTCATGGACACGAGGTCGGCCTTGGCCAGCACCGACCAATCGGCGATGGGCTTGGGGCTGACCCGGTGCTGGGCATCCCATTGCCGCATCCAGCCTTGCGGGCAGGCGCAGGTCACGGTGTTTTGCGAAGCGAAAAAATCGAGGAACTCGAAGCTGACCTCGTCGCAGATGGGGCCGAGCAGGGCGGTTTTCGGCGATTGCCAGTGGGGTGGCAAATCGGCGGGCGTGAGCAGGGCCGCCCGGCTGTGCAAGTACTGGGTGCGCTGGCCGTCGGGCTGGTAAATGTTCTCGAAGACGGTGCTCGTTGCCGAAGGCACCACATGGAGGTCAAGCCCCACGAATTGCGAAGCGAACTGAAAATCAGGGCCGTAGGAAGTGAGGATTTGGGTGGCGTGGCCGAGGCGGTGGGTCAGCAGGCCAGCATAAGCGGCAGCACCGCCGGGTGTGAACCCATCGGGAATCAAATCATGGCAGATGTGGCCTATGACAAGGGAATGGTGATTGTTCAATGAAAAATGGTTAATGATTAACGTCGCTGGCGGCAATATTAACCATTAACCATTTAGTACGAACCATTTTTTTAAACCAGTTCTTCAGCAAGCACGGGCACTGTCCAGCCCCATTTGTCTTCGACTTTGCCGGAGCGGAGGCCGTCAATCACGGCCTTCACGTGGTTGCCTATCTTGCGCTCGCTCACTGGGGGCAAGGTCATCAGCAGGTCACGGTAGCCGATTTCAGCGACGTGCGAGACCACGGCGGCTGTGCCAGCGCCGAACGCTTCTTGCAGCGTGCCGTCCTTGTAAGCTTGTACCACTTCGTCAATGGTGATGGGGTGCTCGGCCACGGGTTTGCCCTCGCTGCGCAGGATTTCGAGGATGCTGTCACGGGTCACGCCATCGAGGATGGTGCCGCTGAGTGGCGGGGTGATGGTCACGCCGTTGATGACGAAAAACACGTTCATCGTGCCGCTCTCCTGGATGTACTTGAACTCCTTGGCGTCGAGCCAGAGGAGTTGGTCGAAGCCACGGTCTTGCGCCAGCTTGGCAGGGTAGAGCGCCCCGGCGTAGTTGCCAGCGGCTTTGGCGAAGCCGGTGCCGCCTTGAGCTGCACGGATATAGTCGGTCTCGGCCCAAAGGCGAACAGGCTTCGGGTAATAAGGGCCAACTGGGCCAGTGAAGATGAAAAATTTGTAAGATTGCGACGGTTTTACGCCGATGAACTCGTCGGTGGCAATCATCGTCGGACGGATATACAATGCACTGCCTTCTTCCTTCGGAATCCAGTTTTGGTCAAGGGCGACGAGCTTTGACAAGCCTTCCACGAACAAATCCTCCGGGAACTCCGGCATGCAAAGCCGGGCAGCGGAGATGTTCAGGCGCTTGGCGTGGCGCTCCGGGCGGAAGAGCATCGGTGTGCCGTTGTCGTCAATGGAAGCCTTCATCCCCTCGAAAATGGCCTGGCCGTAGTGCAGTGCCATGGTGGCGGGGTGCAGGCTGAAATTGTGGAATGGCTCAATTCGTGGGTTCTGCCACGCACCGTTTTCATAGTCGCAGACGAACATGTGGTCGGCAAAAGTGCGGCCAAATGGCAGGTCATCGAAATTGACTTCGTGGATGCGGGAGGTGGGTGATTTTGTTATTTTGATATCCATGTCCTTTTTTGATTAATTTTGCACAAAATTAGGGTGAAAAACCATTTTAAAAAAATAAATTCTACCAGATAGGGTCAAAAAAATGCCCTTTTGGAATTTAATTCTGAAAAAAGCGGAAAAATGAATATCCAGCCCAACGGAATTTTGGACTTCGAGGTGTACCCCTTCCAAGCAAACCTGCTTTCTGAAGGCAAGGGCAACCACCGCAAGGGGCTATTCGTGGCCAATATGGGCGAGGAGACGCCCGCCAATGCGGAACTGCTCTCCAAGAT
>JALOMF010000260.1 GCA_025455635.1 Saprospiraceae bacterium
TTTCTATGAAATCATCCAGCGTGCTGGCGCAAAATCCTTCGGAAAGGGCAATTTCAAAGCACTTTTTGAGGCGATTGAGCGGGAGCAGGAGCTGCGGGGTACGCTTTAAAACAGGAATGAGGGATGAGGGATGAGGGATGAAGCGTGACGCTTCATCCATCATCCCTCACCCCTCATTCCTGTTTTAAAGCGTCCCCCGCAGCTCCTGCTCCCGCTCTATCGCCTCAAAAAGTGCTTTGAAATTGCCCTTTCCGAAGGATTTTGCGCCAGCACGCTGGATGATTTCATAGAAAACCGTCGGGCGGTCTTCCACGGGTTTGGTGAAGATTTGGAGCAGGTAGCCCTCCTCGTCACGGTCTATCAGGATGTTCAGTTTTTTCAGTTCCGCCAAGTCCTCGGCGATGTGGCCGACCCGGTCGAGCACGTCCTCGTAGTAGGTGTCGGGCACGTAGAGGAAATCCACGCCATTGGCCCTGAGCTGGCTCACGGTGCTGATGATGTCGTCCGTGGCGACGGCGATGTGCTGCACCCCGGCGCTGCGGTAGAAGTCGAGGTACTCCTCGATTTGCGATTTCTTGCGGCCCTCGGCTGGCTCGTTGATGGGGAATTTGATGTAGCCGTTGCCGTTGCTCACCACTTTGCTCATCAGGGCGGTGTACTCGGTGCTGATGTCCTTGTCGTCGAAAGTGACGAGCAGCTTGAAGCCCATCACGTCCTCGTAGAACTTGACCCAGCGGTTCATCGCACCGAGTTCTACGTTGCCCACGCAGTGGTCCACGTATTTCAGGCCGACGGACTTGGCCGGGTAGGCGCTTTGCCGTGCCTCAAAGCCGGGCAGGAAAGGCCCATCGTAGTCGCTGCGCTCCACCAACGTGTGCCAAGTGTCGCCGTAAGTTTTGATGGCTGCCATTTTCACGACGCCATGCTCATCCTCCAAAACGGTGGGTTCCATCGCCGACTCGGCGCCCCGCTCGATGGCGGTGCGGTAGGCGGTTTCGGCATCGTCCACCCAGAGGGCGAGCACTTTCACGCCGTCGCCGTGCAGGGCCACGTGCTTCGCAATTTCGTGCTCTGGCGAAAGGGCGGCGGTGAGCACAAGCGTGATTTTGCCTTGGCGCAGTACGTAGCTCACTTTGTCACGGCAGCCCGTTTCGGGGCCTCGGTAGGCCACCCACTGGTAGCCGAAGGCAGCCTGGTAGTACAGCGCCGACTGCTTGGCATTGCCGACGTAGAACTCCAAGTGGTCGGTGCCGTTGATGGGAAAAGTATCAGTGGTTTGAATGGGGGCAGATTTGGTAAGGACTTCCATTGGTATTTTTTCTATTTGTGAAAAGGTGGGGCAAAGATAGGGCTTCGACAACGGCGTTTTATCATTAAATACCCCTTTATTTGCGGTGAAGTAAATCTGGGGCAGCCCAATATGCTAAATTTCAATGCGCAACCTTTACCTCTCCAACCGTTTCTTCTACCTCTTCGGGGCCATCGCTGTGCTGTTCGCATTGGGCTATATCATGCCCGTGCTTTACCCTGTCAGCATTGGTGTTTTTTGCTGCGCAATGGGCGTGGTGGCTGTGGACATCGTGCTGCTTTTTGGCAAAAAAATGCAGGTGACGGCGGAGCGGAAACTGCCCAAGCTCCTCTCCCTCAGCGACGAGAACAAGGTGGAACTCCAAATTTCCAACCATTCCCCCCGCCCGCTGCGCCTCACCGTAGTGGACGAGCTGCCCGTGCAGTTTCAGAAAAGGGATTTTGAAATGCAAATTGGCCTACATGCAGAAGAAGCAAAGACCCTGACCTACGAACTGAGGCCGCTCACCCGTGGCGAGTACAGTTTTGGCGTGGCCAATATTTTCGCAGAAACAAAAATCGGCCTCGTGCAGCGCCGCTTCCAAGCCGCCGTGCCGATGGAGGTGCCCGTTTACCCCTCGGTCATCCAGATGAAGCACTACGAGCTGCTCGCCTTCAACCGGGTGAACACAGCGGACGGGCTTCGCAAAATCCGCCGGATTGGGCATAGCTACGAATTTGACCAAATCAAAAACTACGTGACTGGCGACGACTATCGCAGCGTGAACTGGAAGGCCACGGGCCGCCAGCACAAGCTCATGGTCAATGTTTACGAAGATGAGCGCTCGCAGCAGGTTTATTGCCTGATAGACAAGAGCCGCTCCATGAAAATGCCCTTCAATGGCCTCAGCCTGCTCGACTACGCCATCAATACCAGCCTTGCCATCTCCAATATTGTGCTGAAAAAATACGACCGGGCGGGCCTCATCACCTTCTCCGACAAGATTGGCTCCACCATCAAGGCCGACCGCAAGGCGAACCAATTGAACAAAATCCTGCACGCCCTCTACAATGAAAAAGAGCGGCATTTGGAAGCCAACTACGAGCTGCTCTACCACATCGCCCGCAAGCTCATCAATGGCCGCAGCCTGATTTTGCTCTACACCAATTTTGAGAGCATGTACGCCCTGGAACGAGTGCTGCCCCACCTCCGGCGCATCAACAAATTCCACCTGCTGGTGGTCGTTTTCTTCGAAAACACGGAGATTCAGGAGTTTGTGAAGGAAGAAGCTAAGACGATGGAAGCAATTTACACACAGACAATGGCGCAAAACTACCTCGCAGAGAAGCAGGCCATCGCCCACACCTTGCGCCAGCACGGCATTCAGACCATCCTCACCCGGCCAGAGGATTTGTCCATGAACACCATCAATAAATACCTGGAATTGAAGTCGAGGAACATGATTTGATTGCGGAATTCGGATTGCGGATTTCGGATTGGGGGAAGTGTGTGCTAAATGTTGTTTTCTCTTAGCAATAGCCAAAGAAGCTTCAAGTTCAGCACACACTTCCCATCAATCCGCAATCCGCAATCCCCAATCCGAAATCACCGCAGCAGCGTAACGTTCCCCTTTTTGAAGTACTCTTGGCCATTGAAGCACTTGGCCCGCAGGTAGAAGCCGTACACGTCGGGGGAGAGGATGTCGCCGTCGTTGTTCATGGCGCCGTTCCACTTCGTATCTTGGTCTTCCGTGTAGAAAACCCGCTGGCCCCAGCGGTTGAAAATGGCCAATTCCATTTCCGAAATGATATTGCTCCGCAGCCAGAACACATCGTTTTCGCCGTCGCCGTTCGGTGTGAAGGCGTTCGGGAGGAAGAGGTTCGGCTCGTCGCAGTCGGGGTTCAGCACCACGATGGTCACGGAGCGGGAAGCCAGGCAGCCGCCTTCGTCCGTCACCAGTACGGTGTAAGTAGTGGTCTCCTCAGGTGTGGCTATCGGGTTGGGGATGGTCGGGTCGTCGAGGCCCGCTTCTGGCGACCACTGGTAGGTATAGCCCGGCCACTCGTTGATGCCCAATTGCGAGAATTCGCCAGAACCGTACAAAATCGTGTCCTCCGAAGCCGTGATGGAATCCAGCGTTGACTCGATGTCGTAATAAAACACCTCGGTGGTATCCAGTTCATGGCAGCCATACTGGTTGCTGGCGTCGAGGAAGTAGGTTTCGTCCATCGGCAAGTCAGTTACCACGATGCTGCCATCGGGGTTCTGCGTCTCGATATGCTCCGTTGGCGTCCAAGTGTAAGTCATGGACTGGTCGGGATGGTGGTTGATGACCGGAATGGTCAGCTCGCCGATTTCTTCACAAAAACTCAAAATATCCGGCACGGTCACGTCCACGGGATAGGCATAAATCACGACAAGCGAAGTATCCCGGCAGCCCAAGGTATCGGTCGTGAGCACGTAGTAGTTTTCCGTTCCGTCAGGCGTCACGGTCACGCTGTTGGTGGTGGCAAATGGGTTGGAAAAATTGAGTGTCTGCGACCAAGCCACCGCATTCACGAAGGGCGAAGAATAGGCCACCGAAAGCAGCACGTCCACGCTGTCGCAAAGCACGGTGTCCGTTGCTGGGGTCGTGATTTGCTCGTGCTCAGGCATCACCTGCACTTGCACGGTTTGGGTAAACGAGCAGGTATCGGCCCCGTTGTAGCCCTCCACCACCACTTGGTAGAGCTGGGTTTGCCCGCCGGGCAACGTGGCCGATGGGTTCGGGCAATTGGTGCAAGAAAGCCCCGTCGAGGGCGTCCAGAAATAGTTCAAATCAGAGCCAGCCGCTTCGGGGTTCAGCGGGGTCGGGACGTTCGGACAGATGACGACGGCCTCCCGCACCATCGGATTGAAGGTGAAGGTCGTGATGTCGAACTGCTCGGTGCTGCTGCATCCCCACTGGTTCGTCACCACCACTTCGAAAACGGAGGTGACGCCCTGCTCGCTGGTCACTTCGGGGCAGGCCGTGTCGCCGCCGCCGAGGATGGTACCGCCGTTGGAAGCCGACCACTCGTACATCAGCATATCGGCCATGTCGAGGTTGATGATGCAGATATTGTAGTTTGGCATCGGGCAAGTGTCAATCACCCCGCCACCAGTCAGTTCGATGTCCAGTTGGTTGTTTGAAACAGCCACCGTGTCCGACTCGAAGCAGCCGAAGCTGTCCGTCACCAGCACCATGTAAACGTCCTCATCTACAGGGTCAACCGACAGGCTGGGCTGGCCGCCGAGCGGTGTACCAGCAGAGTTGGTCCAGCTGTAGCTGACAACCGGCACGTTGGTTTGCGCAGCAATCACAATCGGCTCGCCGCAGGTAAAAGTGTCCACCGTCTCCGTGATGTCAATGACCGGGGCGGAAAACACCTCCACTTCAATCACTTCCGAACACTGGTCGAGGCCAAAAGTGCCTGATACCGTCGCCGTGTAAGTCGTTGGTTGTGTGATGGTTACGACGGGGTTCGGGCAGGTGCTGCACGATAGTCCCGTGCTAGGTGACCACACATAGTTCAAGTTCGGGTTAGCGCCGTTGTTGATGTTCGTGGGCACACTTGGGCATACCCCGACGCTGTCCACCACCGTTGGCACAAAATTGTAGCTCACGATGGATTGCGTCAGCGAAGCCGTGCAACCGAACTGGTTGGTGGCTACCACGGTGTAGTTGGCACCGAGCGAAGCAGGCGGTGTTACGATGGTCGCGGTTTGGCCTGTGGCTGGGGGCACAATTTGCCCTGCGCCAAACACCGACCAATCGAAGTCAAGCGTGTGGCTATCATCAAGGTTGATGACCGAGACTTGAATTTCCGTCTCTGGACATTCGGCCCCAGCAGGTTGCCAAGCCACCATCACCGACTCATCTGCCACAAACACGGTATCCCGGTCTTGGCAGCCATACTGGTCGGTACCCACAAGCTCATATTCCGTATCGGTAGAAGGCAGAATCGAGAGGCAATCATCACCGCCCACGAAACCTCCCGGCAACGCAAACCACTGGTATTCAACAGGTTGCAAATTTGCGCTTGCGCAAAGCGTGACAGGCGCACCACAGGTCAAAGTATCCGAGGGGGCAGTTACATCCAATTTTTCAGGCACAAAAACCGTCACCGTCCGAGTGATGGAGCAGGTGTCTGGCGAGAGGCTTGTGATTTCCACGAAGTAGGTCGTCGTTTGCGAAGGCCACACGGTCGGGTTGGCCGCCGTGGGGTCGCTGATGGCCGTGTTCGGTGTCCAATTGTACACGTAGCTGATGTCGCCTGTTGGGTTCAGCTCCGTGGAATCGCCGGGGCAAAGCACCAGCGAGTCGGAAAAATTCACCTCGATGAACTCCAATTTAAGCTCCTTCGTCACAGTGCCGTCGCAGCCATTTGAGGTGAAAATAGTCATCGTCACCTCAAAATCCCGAAAAATGGCCTCGCGACGCACGAATATAGCGGGAGGGAGCGATATTTCTAACACAATCGTTGTAAAATGCTGCTTATTGCTGAGTACCTACCTGATAGTCTAGCAAGTTCTGACGCCTGGCCTCTGTTTGCGACGAAAAAGACCGGAAGGAGATTAAGGGAGTGAGACGGTTAGTGGATACAGTAACTCCATATTTCACAGCTAGATTGTCCCTAGAACACAATATCGTCGTCGTCGTTCGGTGCATGGAAGGCATTCCCAGCTGTGAGGTGGCGAAGTGGTTGCAAGTCACGTGACTTTAATAACGATCTCGTGACTGCGCCAAATTCACCGCCAGGCTGGTATTCTGAGAAATCTTAGCGAGTTGCCGCCAGAAATGTATGAAATACATTTCGACCCATGGCGCCAGAGAAATGCCAAACGAACGTGTTAGCCATGCAGGAAGCAGATTTGCGAAAAGTGCATTATTTATTGAAGATACGACGGCTGTACAGCAGATGATGAAACAATGGTGCAGTTGGCCATTGCTTTG